>DATBMM010000182.1:0-7801 GCA_036554825.1 Candidatus Limnocylindrales bacterium | reverse complement strand
CAGGGTCGCTGGCTGGGGCACCCGCTCCACGCCGCCTCGACCGACATCCCGATCGGTCTCCTGCTCGGCTCGGTGATCCTCGACCTGGTCGGCCAGCCGACCGCCGCCGACATCACCCTCCTCGGCACGATCGTGTTCATGGTGCTGTCCGCCATGTCCGGCCTCGCCGACTACAGCGAGACCGAGGGCACCCCACTCACCCGAGCGACGCTGCACGCGTCGCTGATGACGCTCGCCCTCGTGATCCTCATCGTGTCGGCCATCCTCCGCGCGGGCGACCCGACGGACCGGACCGTGCCGATCGCGCTCTCGATCGTCGGGTTCCTCATCGTCACCGCCGGCGCGTTCGTCGGCGGGGACGTCGCGTACCTGCTCGGCAACATGGTCAGCCGGCACGCCTTCCGCGGTGCCGGGGCCAAGTGGGTCCGGCTCGAGACCGGCGATGTCGCGGACCTGTCCCAGCTGCCCGAGGCGACCCCGACCAAGATGCGCGCGGGCATCAACGACCTCGTCATCGTCCGGGTCGGGGACCGGGTGCACGCGCTGCACAGCGTCTGTGCGCACGCCGGCGGTCCGCTGCACGAGGGTCGTGTCGTCGATGGCTGTGTCGAGTGCCCGTGGCATCTCTCGCGGTTCCGCCTCGACGACGGGCTGGCCCGGCGCGGACCGACCGTCTACGACCAGCCGGCGTACGAGGTGCGCGCCGCGGAGGGCGGGGGGTACGAAGTCCGGCGCATCGCCGTCACCTGACCGCCACTGCATCATCGTGCCGTGGCCACGCTCCGTCTCCCCGACCCGAGTTTGGTGGTCCTGATCGGAGCCGCGGGGGCCGGAAAGTCGACGCTCGCCGCTCGCCTGTTCGCGCCCGAGGAGGTGCTGTCGTCGGACGCCCTCCGGGCGGTCGTCTCGGGCGACGAGGCTGACCAGTCCGCCTCGGCCGTGGCGTTCCGCATCCTCCATCGGACCCTCGCCCGCCGGCTCGCTCTCCGGCAGCTCACGGTCGTGGATGCGACGAACACGGCAGCGACCGTCCGGCGACCCCTGGTGGCGAGGGCGCGGGCGACCGGCCTCCCCACCGCGGCCATCGTCCTCGACTTCGATCCCAAGCTCGTGCGCTCGCAGAATGCCGGCCGGCAGCGGATCGTCGGACGCGACGTGGTCGACCGCCACCTCGCCGGCGTGCGCCAGTCGGTCGACGGCGGCGGGCTGGCCGACGAGGGCTTCGACCAGGTCGTGATCCTGCGCTCGCCGGCCGAGGCCGCCGCGCTGACGATCGAGCGGACGTCTGCCTAGGCCCCGCCCGCACCGATCAACGCGATCGCCGCTCCGGCCAGCCCGATGCCGACCATGTGATCGCGGGCCACCGGCTCCCGCAGGACGACCGCGGCAAGGATGACCGTCATGACCGGGTACATCGCCGAGAGCACCGACGCGATGGCCAGCTGGCCGGTCTGGACGGCGGCGAGGTAGAAGCCGTTGCCGGCCGTGTCGAGCACGCCGATCACGATGAGCGGGAGGAGCCATCGACTCGGTCGCCATTCGGCCCGCAGAGTGACCACCGCGATCACCACGAGCAGTCCCTGCACGAGGCGGATCACGGCCAGGTCCGCGAACACGTCACCCTCGGTCAGCCGGGCGATGACCACCCCGAACAGCCCGATCGCGGTCCCGCCGGCGAGCGCCTCCGTCATGCCGGCACGACCACCGGTCTCGTCCGCGACCCGCGACACGAGGATCACGGCGGCGATCGCCAGCACGATCCCGAGCAGGACCAGGGGTGGCGGCACGCCTTCGGTCACGAAGCCGGCCACGACCGGGATCACCGCGGCGAGGACGCCGGTGACCGGCGCGACGATCCCCATCCGGCCGATGGCCAGCCCGCGGTACAGCATCGTGATGCCGAAGGCGCCGAGCGCCCCGGCGGCGGCGCACACGAGCAGGTCTTCCCCGGTCGGGAACGACTGCTGCAGCAGGACGGCGAGGGCGACGCACATGACGGCACCGGTCGCCTGCGACAGCAGCACCACGCCATAGACGGGGACGCGGCGACTGGCGAGGCCACCCCCGAAGTCGCCCCCGCCCCATGAAGCGGCGGCTGCGAGACCGAGAACGACCGTGAGGGCGCCGGGCGGGATGCCGTCGATCAGGCTGGGGCTCCGGTCCCGGTCTCGACCGGTCGCAGGGATGGGTCATCGACCCCGTCGTCGACCGTCGCCGGGCCCGGCAACTCGACGACCGCGTGGGCCGCGGCGTCATACCGATCGGACGTGGTGAGGTAGATGATCTGGAAGTCATCCGCGACGCGCTTGAGCAAGGCAAGCGCGCGCGTCGCCCGCTCGTCATCGAGCGTGACGAACGGGTCGTCGAAGACGAGCGGTGGTCGTCGGTCGCCGGTCACCAGCCTCACGAGCCCGAGCCTGGCCGTCAGGTAGACCAGGTCGAGCGTCCCCTGGCTGAGCAGACCGACCGCCACCCAGTCGCCGCGCTCTGGGGCATGGACGTCGATGTCCAGCGACTTGTCGTCGACCCGCACCCGCCGGTAGCGCCCGCCCGTCACCGTCGAGACGTCGCGGACCATGTGGCCCTCGAGGTAGCGGGTCGCGGTCTTCATCGTGGCCGCCTCGGCACGTTCGACCGCCTTGAGCGTCGTGTCCAGCACGCGAAGTCGACGCTGGAGCTGGGCGAGCTGCTCCCGCCACACGGCGAGCCGCTCGGCCTCGGCAGCGACCTGCTCGGCGTCGACGCTGTTGCTCTCGACGCGCGCCCGGGCGTTCGCCTCGTCGTCGCGCGATCGGTCGAGCGCCGCCTCCTGGTCGCGGACCTCGACCTCGAGTCGTTCGCGGGCCCGCGGTTCCTTGGCGATCGGCCCGAGCCCTTCGAGGGCACTCGTCTTCTGCTCGATCTCGAGGGCGGCCGCATCACGCAGTTGGGGCAGGGTCTCGCGTGGCTCCTTGCCGACCAGCCCGTCGAGCTGAGCGGAGAGCTGCTCCATGCGCGCGACGTGGGCGTCCTCGCGCGCGAGCAGGTCCTCCGCTGCCGGGACGTCTTCGAGCCCGAGCGTGCCGAGCTGCTGTTCCGTGTCGATCTCGGCCTGCTTGAGCTCGGCCTCCATCTCCGACCGACCGCGCAATCGCCGGTCGATCTCGACGTCCCGCAGCTCGGCCTGTAGCCGTGAGGTCCGACGCAACCAGAACGAGACGGCGATCAGGATCGCGCCGATGAGGCCCACGGCGACGCCGAGGTAGACCGGCGCCAGCCCGAGGTCGATGAGGCCGACCGCGTCCGCCGCGAAACCACCGCCGGCGATGAGCACACCGAGCATGAGCGCGATGGCGCCCCAGCGCGAGATCGGCCGCCACGTCGGCTCCGGCGCGACTTCGAAATTGACGTCGATCTCGCCGGCCAGCGCGGCGCGCAGTTCGCGCATCCGGGTGTCGAGGGTGCGCAGCCGCTCGACCGCCTGGCGGATGACCGGCAGCGGGTTCGGCGACGGGTGGTTCTGGGCCAGCTCGTCGAGCTCGGTGGCGACCTCGACGGCCTCGCGGTAGCGCTCGTACCGCTCCCGTGCGGCGGTCCGCTCGGCATCGAGGCGCTCCGCCTGGCGGGCCTTGTCGAGCAGCGCCCGCTTCTCGGTCAGCGTTCGCTCGGCGTCGCGCCGCCGCTCTCGGGCGGTCGACAGCGTGTCGCGGTCGCGCTCGAGCTGGGCGAGATCGAGCTCGCCTTTCTCGACCGTTGCCGCGGCCTCGGCGACGGCGGCCTCGGCCAGCTTGAGGCGTCCCGGGTTCTTGTCACCCTTGGTGGTCAGCTCGTAGATCGCCCGCTCGAGCTTCTTCTTGACCCGCCCGGTGCCGCGGTCGGCGCCGCTGATGCTGGCCTGCAGCCGGTCGTGGAGCGCGGCCTCGTCGCGCGCCAGGTCGCTGAGCTCGTGATGGCGGACCGACGCCGTCGATCGGAAGAAGGCCTCGGTCGGGATCCCGGAGAGCTCGGCGAGGACCTGGTCGGCCAGCGCCGGATCGGTGACGCGCTGCCCGTCGTAGACCAGGTCGACGGTCCCCTTCTGCCCGCCGAACCATTTCTCGAGCGTGCCCGTCGCGAGCCGTCCGTCTTCCTCCTCCTGCTCGAACTCGATGGCCACCCACGGCCGGGTGTCGGCGGTCGCGTCCCACGGCCGGAGCGACTCGAGATCGGCGGCACTGCTGGTGACCCGCCGGGTGAGGGCGAGCTCGATGGCGCGCTGGATCGTGCTCTTGCCGGCCTCGTTCGGGCCACGGATGACGGTGACGCCCGGGGCGAGGTCGATGTCGAGCTCGCGGTACCGTCGGAGATCACGGACCTGCAGGCGACGGATCCTCACAGGGAGACCTCGTGGCCGGCCAGCAGCAGCCGTCCGAGCCGCAGCGCGTCGCGCAGCTCGCCGGCCTCGGCGGTGGTGTCGGCGCCACCGTCGGCGCTGGGCGCGGCCTCCAGCTCCGCGATGCGCGCCTCGAGATCACGGATGAACGATCCGGCGATCGTGTCCGGCGAGGGCAGCGTTCCCTCCGTCAACGGCGGCACGCTCATGTCGCGGACGCGGACCTTGAGGAACAGCGGCGCGAGCGCGGTCTCGATCTCGTCGATATGGAGGTCCAGCTCGTCGGGCCGCACGCCGACGATCCGAACGTCGAGCACGAGATCCTCGTTGCCCTTGCGAGTCAGGCTGTCGACGAGGGCCGGCTGGGTGGTGACCCCCGCTGCGTCGAGGTCGAGCTTCTCGAAGCGGACCTTGCCGACCTGCCGCTCGCTGACCGTGACCGTCCGCCCGCTGTTGGTCTCCTCCAGCTGGACGTGGAGGACCTTCCCTGCCCGGTCCTGGTCGACGGCCACGGGTTCGGGGGCGCCAGCGTAGGCGTAGGTCACCGATCCGGCCCGGTTCTGCTGGGCCGAGTGCCAGTGCCCGAGCGCGAGATAGTCGAGGCCGCTCGCGGCGATCTCCTCGGTCCGGACGACGACGTCGTCGCGGTCGGTCTTGCCCGGGATGGCGAGTGCCCCATGGACCAGGCCGACATGCCACGTCGCCGCCTCCTTGTGGCCCGCCACGTCGAGGTCCTGGAGCGGGCTGTGCGGCGCGCGCTTCGTCGCGAAGACCGGGCCATGGACCATCACGTCGCAGGCGGCGATGTGGAGCCGTGGCCGATCGGGGGTCAGCACCGTCACCCACGGGTCGTCTGGAGTGCTGGCCGCCAGCGCCTCGAGGTCGTACGCGCGGTAGATCGATGACCGGTCGTATACGTCGTGCGTGCCCGGGATGATGACCGTGCGGATCTTGGCCCCCGCCAGACGCTTCAGCTGGGCGGCCACCCGCTCGACCGATCGCTTCGGTTGGACGTTGCTGTCGAAGAGGTCGCCGGCGATCAGGAACAGGTCGACCTTCTCGGCCAGCGCCAGATCGATGGTGGCGACGAATGCGGCGAATTGGCGTTCGCGTTGGGCGCTGGCCTGCTCGCCAAGGTCGTCATGGCGGGCGCCGAGGTGGACGTCCGCGGTATGGATGATCCGTAGCATCCGGGCGGGTCTGGCCTCTCGTAGATGACGGTCGGGCGGTCACGATCCGGGTGCTCGGCTGGGCGGCGTGGACTTGGCGCGAGCGAGGCGCCCCCATGACTCCCCGCTCGCCGACCCGGATCCTCGCGCGCCATTGTGACAGGTCGGTTGTCACGCTCGCCAGCCGTCGACGGCTGCGATGTCCCATTTTCGGAGGCGTTGTATCCTGCGCCGCACATCAGAACCGGTGCGCCCCGCAACAGGGACTCCGACATCGGCACCTGGGTCGCCGGGGCCCGGCTCGTTTCGCCAGACCTCGCTTTCCCGACTGCCGATCGGGTCGCCCTCCGCAGGCGCACCGCGCCGAACCAACGCGCCCCGGAGGAGCACCGTGACCTACGCTGATCGGACGATCAACTGCGTCGACTGTGGCGTCGATTTCATCCACTCCGCTGCCGATCAGGAGTACTACGCCCAGAAGGGGTTCGCCTCGGATCCCAAGCGCTGCACGAGCTGCCGGGCCAGCCGGCGGGCCGCGCGCGATGGCGGGTACGCCGGGGATGCCCACGAGATCGGCGGCCCGCGAGGGTACGAGCGCAGCGTCGAGCGACCGGACCGTGAGTACTTCGCGGTCGTGTGTTCGTCGTGCGGCAACCAGGCCCAGGTGCCGTTCCGGCCGCGCATGGACCGACCTGTCTATTGCTCCGATTGCTTCCGGACGGTGCGCCCCGACTGACGCGTCGGGCCGGGGCGCCAGCAGGGTCGGGCCGGGGCGCCAACCGGGCCTCCGGGACCGGGCGCCCAGGGGCGTGGGACCCTTGGGGGCGCCAGCGGGGCGGCGCCCCACCTTCTCGTGTATCGCCACCAGCGATATCCGGGAAGCAGGCCGACAGGCATGGGCAGGCTGGTCGCGCTCGCGTGAGCGCAGGGTCGAGCTAGATCCGGAACACCTCGCCGACGCGGAAGCGCTCGCGCCGGCGTCCGCGCCACACCGTGACGCGCGCCGCACCGTGGACCTGCCAGCCGCCCTCGCGTCCGACGACTGCTGTGTCCTCATCGATCCCGAGGACGACCGCCTGACGCGGCGCCTGCAGCGCGATGAGCGCGGAGAACGGCTCGGGCCAGGCGTCGTAATGCGGCACGACCGACACGCGATCGGCGATCCCGAGCCCCGTCTTCCAGCGCAGCGGGAAGGGGACGAGGCGCGCCCGGAAGTCGAACGCGAAGGTCGCGAGGGCCATCGCGCCGGCAGAGCAGCCGGCCAGGACGGCGCCGCGCTCGTGCGCTTCCGCCAGGGCCCGCCCGACGGCGCTCCCAGCGAGCGCGCCGACGAGGTACCCGGGTTTGCCGCCGGACAGGTACACGAGGTCGGCCTCGCCGATGGCCTGCGCCGCGGCGGGATCCTCGGCAGCTGCCCGGTCGCGAACGAGGACCGGCTCGACCTCCGCGCCGAGGCCGGCGAAATGCGACACGCCCATGGCCGCCCAGCGCTGGAACACCACCTCGCCGTCCGGGTAGGACGCGGTCGGCAGGATCGCCACGCGGGGCGTCGTCACCCCGGTGGCGGCGAGCAGGTCGGCGTCGAACGCCGCCATGGTCGGGAGGAACTCGCCGGCGCCGACGAGCGCAACAAGACCGGGCATAGCGCCGAGAGTCTATCTGCGACACTCCCGCGATGACGTCGCGCCAGCGCTGGACCCTCGTGGCCACGATCATCGGGTCCGGCGCGGTCTTCCTGGACGGGACCGTCGTCAACGTCGCCCTGCCGCGGATCGGGCGTGAGCTGCCGGCCACGCTCGTCGGCGTGCTCGAGGGGCAGACGTACGTCATCAGCGGCTATCTGGCGGTCCTCGCGGCGCTCCTGATCCTGGCCGGCGCCCTCTCGGACCGGTATGGACGTCGGCGGGTGTACGCGATCGGGCTCGGCGGTTTCGCCATCACGTCGGGTCTGTGCGGGCTGGCGCCGACCCTCGAGGTCCTGGTCATCGCCCGCCTGCTCCAGGGCGCCGCCGGGGCGCTGATGGTCCCCGGCGCGCTGTCGATCATCACCCAGACGTTCTCGGAGGCGGAGCGCGGGCGGGCGTTCGGGCTGTGGACCGCGGCCACATCGGCGCTCACGCTGGTCGGTCCGCTCGTCGGCGGGTTCCTGGTCGATTCGATCGGCTGGCGCGTCGCGTTCCTCATCAACGTGCCGATCCTCGCCGTCGCCGTGGTGATCACGCTGCGCTACGTCGCCGAGACCCGGGACACGGATGCGAGCCGCCGATTCGATTGGCTCGGA
>DATBMM010000180.1:0-17969 GCA_036554825.1 Candidatus Limnocylindrales bacterium | reverse complement strand
GCTCGGCGGGCGCTTCGTCTGCCGCGACGGCCCCGTGTTCTCGGTCGCCGAGCTCGGGGCGGACTTCAGGCGGGAGGGCCTGTGATGGCCGTCTCGACACCGCCCGCGCGGCCGGCGACGACGGGACGCGCGGCGCTCAGGAGCCGGCCGCGAGTCGGCGTGGTCAAGTTCGCATCGTGCGACGGCTGCCAGCTCACCCTCCTCGACCTCGAGGATGACCTGCTGGCGATCGCGGACCGGGTGGATATCGTCGAGTTCGCGGAGGCCACATCCAGACGGTCGTCGGGGCCGTTCGACATCCTGTTCGTCGAGGGCTCGATCAGCACGCCAGAGCAGGCCGAGGAGATCGTCAGCCTTCGAGCCGTCACCAAGACCCTCGTCACGATCGGCGCGTGTGCGACAGCGGGCGGGATCCAGGCGCTCCGCAATTGGGCCGACCACGATGCGGTCCGGTCGCTCGTCTACCCGCATCCCGAGTACATCGAGTCGCTCGCCACCGCGACCCCGATCGCCGACCATGTCGCCGTCGACGCCGAACTGCGGGGCTGCCCGATCTCACCCGATCAGCTGCGCGAGTTCGTCACGGCCGTCCTGGCCGGCCGGCGCGCCGATCTCCCGGACGAAGCCGTCTGCGCGGAATGCAAGCGGCGCGGCGTCGTATGCGTCGCGGTCGCGGGCGGAGTGACCTGCCTCGGTCCGGTGACTCGGAGCGGCTGTGGGGCGCTCTGCCCCGCGTACGGCCGGGGCTGCTACGGCTGCTTCGGGCCGAAGGAGGGCGCCAACGGGCCCGGTCTCGCCACATGGCTCGAGCGCGACCGCAGCAGGGCGGACGTCGCGCGGTCGTTCGCCCTGTTCGATGCCTGGTCGCCGGCGTTTCGACGCGTGATCGACGAGGCCGGCGGCCCGCCCGGTCCCATCGACGATCCGTCCGCGAAGGAGCGATCCGATGCATGACGCGGTCAGCGCCCCTGGCGGCATCGATCTCGCGGTCGACGTGCGCAACCTGACGCGCGTCGAGGGCGAGGGCTCCCTCCACCTGCGCGTCCGCGATGGGGCCGTCGAATCGGCCAGGTTGGAGATCTTCGAGGCGCCGCGCTACTTCGAGCGCCTCGTCGTCGGCCGCTCGATGGACGAGGTCATCGATATCGTCGCGCGCATCTGCGGCATCTGCCCGGTCGCCTACCAGATGACCGCGGTGCATGCGGCCGAGGCGGCGTTCGGGATCACCGTGGACCCGGCGACGGTCGCGCTCCGCCGACTCCTCTACTGCGGGGAGTGGATCGAGAGTCATGCCCTCCACGTGTACCTGCTGCACTTGCCGGATCTGCTCGGCTACCCGAGCGCGATCGACCTCGCGCAGCACGCCCGAGCGACCGTCGAGGGCGGCTTGCGCCTCAAGCGCGCGGGCAATGCCATCGTGGCGCGCATCGGCGGTCGAGCCATCCATCCGGTCTCGGTCCGTGTGGGCGGATTCTCGCGCGTGATCCGACGCGACGAGATCGCATCGCTCCGGGCCGACCTCGTCGAGGCCCGTGACCTGGCCGACGCCACGGTCGAGCTGGTGGCCGGTCTCCAGCCACCCGCGTTCCGCCGTGACGCGAGGCTCGTCGCCTTGCGCTCGCCCGACGAGTACCCGATGAACACTGGCCGCATCGTCTCGAACGACGGCCTCGACGTCGCTGCCACGGATTGGGAGTCGATCTTCGAGGAGCGGCAGGTGCCGTGGTCGAACGCGCTGCAGGCGCACGGGCGGGACGGCCGCCCCTACTTGCTCGGTCCGTCGTCCCGGGTGACGCTCGACGCGGACCGCCTGCATCCGCGAGCCGCGGCCGCCCTGGCGCGGCTCGACCTCGCAGACCGCATCGCGAACGAACCGAACTGGAGCATCGCGGCTCGTGCCGTCGAGCTCGTCCACGCCGTCGCCGAGGCGATCGACCTCGTCGATGCGTACGAGCAACCGGCACGCGGTGCGGTCGACTGGAGCCCGCGGGCGGCGACCGCGGCGTGGGCCACCGAGGCACCGCGTGGTCTCCTCTTCCAGCGGTTCCGGCTCGACGACGATGGTCGCGTCCAGGAGGCTCGCATCGTCCCGCCGACGAGCCAGAACCAGGCCGCGATCGAGGCAGACCTCGCGCTCTTCGCGCCGACCGTGCTGGATCGCCCCCACGCGGAGATCACCCACCTCCTCGAACAACTCATCCGCAGTTACGACCCATGCATCAGCTGCGCGACGCATTTCCTGGACCTGCAGGTGGAGGACTCGTCATGACCGCCGTGCTCGATATCGCGCCGGCCGTTCGTCGACCGGACATCACTGACGCCCCCGAGGTCACCCTGCCCGTCCCGGCGACCTTGATCGAGATCCTCGCCTGCGGGGCCCCTGACCGGGGCGACGACAGCGCGGCGACCATCGCCGTCGGACGTCTCGCCGACACGCTCCCGGACGATGTTCGAGCGCGCATCGTGGGGCAGCTGGACATCGACGACCTGCTCGCCATCCCGCCGGGCGCTGGCGCGATCGTCGTCGACACCGCGGTCGGGGTCGATCCGGGTTGGATCGTGGAGATCCCCTTCAGCGGTCTGGCCGGGCGGGAATCCGGGATCAGGCCGCGCTCCTCGCATGCGCTGTCGATCCCGGAGACCGTCGCCGTCGCCTCGATCATCCGGGGGCGGCCGCTGCAGGGCATGGTCGTCGCGGTCGGTGGCGTCGACTTCGGGCTGGGCGAGTCGCTGAGCTGGCCCGTCGCCGCGGCGATGGACGCGTTCGTCATGGCCATCGCCGATGCGGTCCAGCGCGTCCGTGCTCTCGTGGCAGGAACACCGCCGAGGGGCTGACAAGGCCCGGGCCGAACGGCCCACCGCAACGGGCCGGACGCCACGTTCGACGGGCCGATCGTCCGGTCACGCTTGGGACATGCGTACGAGCTCGCTGCCACCCGCGGTCCGCTTCCCCGGCATCCCTGCGATCGTCGACGGGTCCGAGGCCATCGCCCACGTCGAGACACGGCTGTCTGAAGTCGCATGCGCCTACCCGATCACCCCCTCGACGACGATGGCGGCGGTCTTCCAGGCCGCTGTGGCGAACGGTCACGCGAACCTATGGGGAACGCCACTGGACTTCGTCGAACCCGAATCCGAGCACAGCTCGGCGTCGGCCGCCGAGGGCGTGGCGCTGGCCGGGGGACGGGTCACGAACTTCACGGCCGGACAGGGCCTCGTCCTGATGAAGGAGGTCCTCTACGTCATCAGCGGTAAGCGGCTGCCCGTGGTCTTCCACGTGGGCGCTCGCGCGCTGACCAGTCAGGCGCTCAACATCCACGCCGGCCACGACGATGTCATGGCCGTGGCCGACACCGGCTGGGGGATCCTCTTCGCGCGCAATGCGCAGGAGGCAGCTGACCTCACGGCGATCGCGCGTCGGGTGGCAGAGGCCACCCAGACGCCGTTCTTCGTCGTCCAGGACGGGTTCCTCACGACGCACACGCTCGAGAACGTCCGACTCCCGGAGGACGAGCTGTTGCGCGAGTTCGTCGGCGATCCACGCGATCACATCCGCCCGATGTTCGAACCGGCCGAGGCGTTGATGACCGGGGTCGTCCAGAACCAGGACAGCTACATGAAGGGACGCGTCGGCCAGCGCGCCTACTACGCGGGCCTTCGACCCGCTCTTGATGACGCGTTCGCGACGTGGGCGGCATTGACGGGCCGGACCTACCTGCATGTCCGCGACCATCGCTGCAGCGACGCCGACGAGATCCTCCTCTCGATGGGGACCATCGACGACACGGCGGTCGCCGTCGTGGACGCCATGCGCCGCGACGGCCGACCGGTCGGCTGCGCCGCGGTCACGACCTTCCGGCCATTCCCGGCGTCTGACGTGCGCCGGCTGCTCGGCCACGCACGTACGATCGGTATCGTCGAACGGACCGATGAGCCGGCAGCAGCCGACAACCCGCTGACCCGCGAGACCAAGGCCGCGCTCTACGGCGCGGCGGCCGAAGGCGTCATGGTGCCTCGGATCCTCTCCGTGTCTGCCGGCCTCGGCTCCCGCGACGTCGGCGCGGACGATCTCGCCGCCGTGTTCGATCGGCTGGCCGTACGCGGCGACCTGGATCGTGACTATGCCGTCCTCGGCATCCGCCATCCGCTCGCGTTGGCCCCCCGTCCGATCGACGTCCGGCCTCCTGGTGCGTACTCGCTTCGCGGTCACTCCATCGGTGGCTTTGGGTCCGTGACCACGAACAAGCTCATCGCCACGATCGTCGGCGAGGTCTTCGATAAATACGTCCAGGCCTATCCGCGCTACGGCTCGGAGAAGAAGGGGCTGCCGACGACGTACTACCTCACGATCGCCGACGAACCGATCCATACCCACGCCGAGCTCGATCGGGTCGACCTGGTGCCGCTCCACGATGTCGCGGCCTTCAGTCTTGGCGATCCGCTGGCCGGGCTGGTCGATGGCGGGACGCTGTTCCTGCAGTCCGAACTGACCGACCCCGCCGCGATCTGGGCGGCGATCCCGACGACCGCGCGTGCGGAGATCATCCGCCGCCGGATCCGGGTGACCGGACTCGACACGGCTGGGCTGGCGCGCGCCCGCTCGCCGCGACCCGACCTCGTCCTGCGCATGCAGGGCATCGCGCTCGTCGGCGTCTTCCTGCGCGTCGCACCGTTCGCGACCGAGGCGGGTCTCGATCGAGAGGCCCTGCTGGCGGCCGTCGGAGAGCGCCTCGGACGCTTCTTCGGGAAGCGCGGTCGCGCCGTCATCGACGCCAATCTCGAGCTCGTCGCGGCGGCCTACGAAGGTCTGATCGATGTCAGCTCCGCACTCGGCTTGCCGGCCGGGATCGAGCGGCACATGACCGTCATCCCCAAGGACTCGACCAGCCTGATCGGAGCGCCAGCATGAACGCCAAGGAACCGCTTCTCACCCGCCCCACCATCGTCGGTGATCTGATGGCGCTCGAGCCGATCGTCGTTCCAGGGTGGGCATCCCTCACCGATGCGGCCAGGATCATGGACGAGTACGACATCAGCGGCCTGCCGGTCGTCGGCGAGGCCGGCGATGTCGTCGGGGTCATCAGTCAGACGGACCTGGTCCGTGCCCGCGCTACCGAGTGGTTGTGGTCGAACTGGACTGGGCTCCAGGTCCGTCACCTGATGACCAGCCCGCCACTGACGATCCATCGGTCCGCTTCGCTCGAGTCGGCGGCGGTCCGCATGGAGCACGACCATGTCCATCGACTCGTCGTGGTCGCCGACGACGACCCGTCGATCCCCATCGGCGTCATATCGACGAGCGACGTCGTGCGTGCGTTGGCGAGGGATGCGTGATGACGACCGAGCTGCGCTCACCCCTGACGAAGGAGCCGGGTTCCCTCAAGGAGGGTCACGAGATCGAGCTCGGCATCGCCACGCCGTTGTTCGACATCGACGCGTATGTCGAGGAGTTCGGGGCGTCGATCGTGCCGGCCTATCGGCGGGGGATCGCCGACGAGGAGTGGCCAGCGGACGTCGGCCTCGCCCGGAGCGTGATCCCGCCCGGCACGGCGGCGACCCGTGACTTCAGCCGCTTGGCTCCCCGCCTCCCGCAGCTCGTCGCCGAACGATGCGTCGGTTGCATGGCGTGCGTCAGCGCGTGCCCGGACAGCGCGATCCTCGGGATCGCCGTACCCGAGGGCGAGCTCGAGTCCCGCATCCCGGCCTTCGCCGATCGTGAGCCCGATCCAGCCCTCGCCGCCGCATCGGCGCGCGACCACTTCGTCCACACGCAGAAGTACGCCGAAGTCCCGCAGAAGCGGGGCCTCGAGCCGGCGAGCTTCGGGATCTTCGTCGAGCCGATCCACTGCAAGGGCTGCGCCGAGTGCGTCGAGGTCTGTGCGGCGCTCGGCCACGACGCGTTGTTCATGACCGACAAGACCGTCGAGGACGAGGCAGGGGAGACCGTGCTGGACCGTGCCTTCCGCGACATGCGCTTCTTCCGGTCCTTGCCGCCCACCCCAGCGGCCTACCGCAACGAGAAGGCCCTGGCCGACCTGCTGCTTGGCGAGCATGCGATCGGGTACGTGGGCGGGGCGGGCTCGTGCGCCGGTTGTGGCGAGGCCTCCGCGATCCGGATGATGGTCGGGGCCACGCGCCAGGTCCACGGTCCCGAGTGCATGGGCATCGTGGCTGCCACGGGCTGCAACAGCGTCTTCGGCAGCACCTACCCGTTCAATCCGTACCTCGTCCCGTGGACGAACTCCCTGTTCGAGAACGCCCCGGCTGTCGCCGCGGGGATCCGGGCCCGATGGGACCAGGCCGGTCACGCGGAGCGCAAGGTGTGGGTGCTCGGTGGCGATGGGGCGATGTACGACATCGGCTTCCAGGCACTGTCGAGCATGGTGGCATCGGGTGCCGACATCAACGTCCTGGTCCTCGACACGCAGGTGTACTCGAACACCGGCGGACAGGCGTCGACCGCATCGTTTGGCGGCCAGGTCACCAAGCTGTCCGCGTTCGGCGCGGCGGAGCATGGTCGTGCCGAAGCGCGCAAGGAGCTGGGCCGCATCCTGATGGCCCACGGCAACGCCTACGTCGCCCAGACCACGCCCGCTCACCTCAATCACTTCTATCGATCGGTGATGGAGGCGAACGCCTTTGCCGGGCCGGCCGTCGTCATCGCCTACACGGCCTGCATGCCGGAGCACGGCATCGCCGACGACGCGGCGTCACGCCAGGCCAAGCTGGCGGTCGACTCGCGGGCGTTCCCGCTGTTCACGTACGACCCGAACCGCGGTGCGACGTTCGCCGAGCGGCTGTCGCTGCAGGGCAATCCGGCCCTTCGCGATGACTGGTCGCGACTGCCGACGGGCGATCCCGTCGACTTCCTGGCCTTTGCGAGGTCCGAGGGCAGGTTCGGCCCGCACTTCGCGGCTGATGGCACGCCGAGCCCGGAGATCCTGGCCACCCAGCTCGATCGCCTGGCCAACTGGCACACGCTGCAAGAGCTCGCCGGGTTGAAGAACGGGGCTGCGTGATGTGTCTCAGCGTCCCGGGCCAGGTCGTCGCCATCGAAGACCGTGAGGCGGTCGTCGATATCGACGGACGGTTGCTGCGCGCGAGCACGCTCGCGGTCGCGGACATCGCCGTCGGCGACCACGTGATCGTCGCTGCTGGGTCGGTGATGGCGCGGCTCGACGACACGGAGGCAGAAGAGGTCGGACGACTCGTGAGGGTCGCATACGGACACGACGAAGGAGGTCAGACACGATGACAGCGACGACGCCCGCGAGGGCACGGTTCGCGGTCGCGCTCCCGAGGGAGCGGGCCATCGGACTCCTGCTGGCGGCGGGAACGGCGACGATCAGCGGCCTCGCTGTGTTCGTGAACGCGACCGCCGTGAAGGCCGTTCCGGACCCGGCCGTCTTCACGACCCTCAAGAACCTGGTGGCGGTCGCCGCCCTGATCGTCCTCGCCGCCGCGGTGGTGCGACCGACGGACGTCGCGTCGATCGGCCGGGCCGATCGCGCAACCTTGGTCGTGATCGGCTTGCTCGGCGGCGGCGTCGCGTTCCTCTTGTTCTTCAGCGGCCTGGCGATGGCGAGCGCGCCGTCGGCCGCGTTCATCCACAAGACGATGTTCATCTGGGTGGCGCTGATGGCCGGACCATTCCTCGCCGAACGACTCGGCCTCGCTCCGATCCTCGCGCTTGGCGTGCTGTTGGCCGGCCAGGTCCTGATCCTGCCGCCGCTCGGGATCACGTGGGGCAGCGGGGAGACCCTGATCGCGGTGGCGACCCTGATCTGGGCTGTCGAAGTCGTGCTGGCAAAGCGCGTCCTCGGGCGCGTCCGTTCACCGATCGTCGGTGTCGCGCGCCTCGGGATCGGCCTGCTCGTGCTGTTCGGGTTCCTGGTCGCGACGGGCCGCATCGCAGGGATCGCCAGCCTCGGCGCGACCGGCTGGATGTGGGTCGCGGTCACGGGGGTCCTGCTCGCCGGCTACGTCGGGACGTGGATGGCCGCGCTTCGCCGCGCACCCGCGACCGAGGTCACGTCGATCCTCGTCCTCGGGGCCATCATCACCGCCGCCCTGACGACCCTGTCGCGGGGTAGCGTGCCGGAGCCTGTCACGACCACCGGCTACCTGCTGGCGCTGCTCGGCGTCTCGGCGCTCATCCTCGCGCGACGGACGCGCGACGTCGCACCCATCACCGCCTAGGGGATCGAGCGATGCTCGCTGAGCCGGTCGTCCCCAGGTGGCCCGCCGGAGAACGGGTCGCAGCGCCCTCGGGACCCGTGCTGTTCGCACGGTATGCCTATGGCCCGAACCGATTCGGCTATTGCGGGCCGGACGATGCCGACGAGCTCCTCGAAGCCGGCGCGGCCGGCCAGGACCGGGTCCTGCGGGCCCTCGCTCGACGGTTCGAGGGTGCCTACCCGTACCTCGAGTTGATCGCCCGCTCGGCGGGGTTGCCGGACCCGCTCGACCGGCGGGTCGTGGAGGCGTACTGGCTGGGGAGCCCCCTTCTCGAGCAGGTCGGACCAGCCGCCTTCGGCGCGTCGATCGACGAGCGCTTCCGCTCCCGCGTCCGACCGGCTGACTGGCGTTGGCTGGCGGCGAAGCCCCTCGACGGGGCCCGCCCGGTCCACGCGTTCCACGTCCTCGACGTGTTCCCGCGGGTCGGGTTGATCCGCGGCGGCGAGGTCTCCGGCATCCTCGAGGTCATCGACTCGTGCCGGGTGCGCTGGGGGCGCGTCCTGGAGCGGATCGGCGATCAGCTCGTCGTCTCGGCGACGCGCCTCGAGCTCGTCGACGGACGCCTGCGGCACTCGGCCACCGGGATCGAGCGCGTGCAAGCGTGGCGCGACGCGACCGGCTTCATCGACGCCCCAGAGGCCGGCGACATCGTGTCGATCCATTGGTCGTGGGCGTGCGACCGGCTCGACGGCCGGCAGTTGGCCAACCTGGTCAGTTGGACGGACCGGCAGCTGGCTGTCGCCAACCAGACCATCTGACCGACCTGCGAGCCGAACGGCCTGCGGTCCTATGACCTTCGCCCCTGCCCCATCGAACGCGTGCGGGGCACGCTGCTCGAATCACCGGCCGTCGGGGCCGGGACATCTTGCGAGGTGCGAGATGACTCGAGTGCTCGTCGTCCACCACGACCTCGATCTCGCCGGGCAGGAAGCCGACTCGCTCCGACGCTTCGGCTACGACGTGGTCGAGTGCGGCGGACCGACGCGGAACGTCTGTCCGGTGCTCTCCGGCCGCAGCTGCGACCTCGCCGAGCGAGCCGATGTGCTCGTCTACGACGTGTGGTCGAGCGGTGATGCGGAGGGTGCACGGACCCTCATCGAGAACATCCGGGAGGTCCATGCGGACACGCCCGTCGTGCTGACATCGCCCGGTCTGAGCCTCAGCTGGGAGGAGTCGACGGGGCCCCACCGCGTGACGATGCTCAGCGGGCAGCCCACCGGGGCGCGTCTTCACGAGGCCATCCAGGCCGCGCTCGCACCATCTCCGCCGACGGGCTGACGGACTCCGAGCCAAAGGGCGACGTGCCCATCAGGGACTTGCCAAGGACACTTGGCAAAGTGACAAACAGCCCTATCAAGCGGTCTGGCCGCCAGTCATGCTCGCGCCATGACCACCCGCGCAGGCCCGAGGCTGGCGACCCGACTCCACGTTGCGCGCGCTGAGCACCGGCTGTCGCAGGGAGAGCTGGCCCGACTGGCGGGCGTGAGCCGCCAGACGATCAGTTCGATCGAGACAGGGCAGTACTGCCCATCGACCATCCTCGCGCTTCGCATCTCGCGCGTACTTGGCGCGCGGATCGAGGACCTGTTCTGGCTGGAAGGAGACGACGATGTGGAACCGGTTCCCGCGTGACGAGCGCGAAGTGGCGATCGATCGGGCCGGCGACCGCCTGGCCTACCTCGTCATCTCGTACGGCCTTCTGCTGGTCGTCGCCTGGCAAAGCTTCGTCGATGGCGCAGCGCGGTTCGAGCTCCTTGCTCTGGTGGTCCTGAGCGGTGCGGTCGGCGCCGCCTACCGTGCTCGGCACCGGGCGTTCACCCGCGAGTCCGCGATCGTGCTCGGGCTGGCCGTCCTCGGGGCGCTCGTCGTCGCCGGGCTGATCACCCTCCTCATCCGACCATAGGAGGAAGGCCCGGAGGCCGTCACCGGATCGGCCTGTTCAGGATGACTTTCGGCCCTGTCAGCCCTGTCGCCGGATGCGCAAGCTGTTGGCATGGAACCCTTCGGGCGCCCGCTCAGCGAACTCGTCGTGGCGGACGTCATGACGCTTGATCCGATCGTGATCGCGGCCGACGCGCCACTCGAGGACGCGGAGCGGTTGATGCGCGAACGGGCGATCAGCGGCCTCCCCGTCGTCGATCCGAACGGGGGGCTCGTCGGCGTCCTCAGTCGGACGGACGTAGTCGAAGACGGCTCGATCCCGATGGCGATCCTGCTCCGGAAGATGCCCAGCGGCCTGCGCGTCGGCGAGCTGATGTCATCGCCCGCGATCACCGTCGAGACGACGGACCCGCTGATCGAGGCCGCCCGGCGGATGCGCGATAACCGGATCCACAGGCTGGTCGCCGTCGACGATACCGGACGACCGGTCGGCATCCTCTCCGCGAGCGACTTCGTCGCGCTGTTCGCTGAAGGCTGACAGGGCCAGCCGACCCCCCGTCCGGGCTGGGTGCGCGGTACGGAACACGCTCGAGGTACTTGATCGACGGGCTCGCTCGGCGGCAGGAGACCTGTCGCCGAGCCCGTCTGTCCTAGTTCGTCGGGTCGCCGTCGCCGGCCTGGCAGATGCCGAGGGCACCGCGCCCGACGAAGTTGAAGGCGTGCGTCACGACCGGATACTGGCCGTCCTCCGCGGTCGTGAACTCGACGATACCTCCCTGCGCCGGGGCGAGGTCCATGGCCTGGGATCCCCAGTTTCCGGGGTTTGCCTTCGACAGATGGACGCCCTCCTTGATCACGGTGTCGAAGATCGTGCCCACGATGTGGAAGGAGCTGTCGACGCTCGGCCCGGCGTTGAGCACGAAGATGCGGTTGGTCTCGCCGGTCCCCACCTCGATCGGGCCGTCCGCGTACTGATTCGCGACACCGTTGAAGACCACGAAGTCGGGCGCGGGAGCCGCGGCCGAGGCCTTCGTCAGGTCGGTCGGCTCCTTCTGCGGCCCGAGATACCACTCGCTCTGGACGAGCGCGAACTCGTTGTCGACCGGCGGTAGCCCCTCGCTGGGTTCGACGATGACCATGCCGTACATGCCGTTGGCGATGTGGTGGAGGGTCGGTGCCGTGCCGCAGTGGTACATCCACACGCCGGCATAGTCGGCCGTCCACTCGTAGAGCAGTTCCTCACCGGGGGCGATCGAGCGCATCTCGTCGTTCCAGGCGACCTGGCTCGAGTGGAAGTCGATCGAGTGCGACAGCTGGTTCTCGGGCGGGTTCTTGAGGTGGACACGGATCGTGTCGCCGACCTTGACCCGGATCACGGGACCCGGGACCGTGCCGCCGAACGTCCACACCTTCTGCACGAACCCCTCAGCGACCGTCATCTCCTGTTCGGTCATCACGAGGTCGATGTCGTGGACCTGGCCCGACCGAAGCGGTGGTGCGGCCGGGTCGAAGCGGACCGGTGCGGGTGCGTTCGGGTCGGCCTCGACGCTGGTGGCCGGAGCGGGTCCGCCGTGGCCACCGGGCTCCTCGCTCGCAGCCGGGGCTCCCGCGACCGTGACGGTACCCGTCATGCCGGCGTCGGCGTGCCCTGGGATCGAGCACAGGAATGTCGTCCCGCCCGCGGGGATGTCGACTTCCACCGAGGCCGTCTCGCCGGGCTGGGCCGTCGCGACCTCACCGGTCGGGAACGTCACGTCGTGGGGAGCGGCGCCCGTGTTGACCAGCGTCACCTCATACCGACCAGGCCGAGGGACCTCTAGTGTCGCCGGCTCGAAGCCGAGGTCGAAGGCTGTGATCTCCAGGACCTCTGCCGCGGCGGGCTGGGATGCCGCCGCGCCGGGTGGCTGGCCAGTCGGCGGATAGGTCCACGTGGGGGCGGCTGAGGCGGTCGTGCAGCCAGCGATGACGAGCGCGGCGACGACCAGGATGGACGACAGGCGGAGCATGACTGCACCTCGCGAGAAAACACGTACCGATGTGGTCATGGTTATCTCGCCAACGCGGCTGACGTAGGGCCGTTCGGCCCGATCGACGCGGGACTTCAGGACCGCCGCGGAGGGCGTCTCGGCGAGATGATCGGGCGGTCGTCACGAGTCTTGGGCGTCGCGACGAGGTCCGCCAGCGTGATGGCGCCGAGACGCGACAACAGCGCATCCTGCGCAGCGAAGAAGACGTCGTGAACCTGACATCGGCCATCCCGCCCGCACGGACCGCCCCTCAGGACACAGCTCGTGCGCCGGCTATTCCCCTCGATCCCGTCGATGATGTCGAGCAGCGTGATATCGGTGGCCGGCCTTGCCAGCACGTATCCGCCCGTCCGTCCGGTCACCGACGCCGCCAGGCCGGCACCGACGAGGTCGGCCATGACGCGCGGCAGGAACCCGACCGGTATGGCCATGTCGGCCGCGATCGCACGGCCGCTCGTCGGCATGGTCGTCGCCCGCTCGGCCAACGCCAGCATCGCCCGAACGGCGTAGTCGCCTCGGCGCGTCAACTCGAGCCGCATCCCGTGAGTGCCTCAGGGTCACTCGGAACGATGTTCAGCCGAGCTGCGTCGCCCGACCCACGGCCGCCGGCGCACACGCGGCAACGCCAGCCGCGACGAGGCCTCCGCCCGCGCCGCGAAGGAGCGCTCTGCGATTCACGCCATCGCTGGCCGTCATGGGCTGTCCAGCTTCGGTCGACGGGCGACCCTGGTCGGCAGGGGAAGTCAAGGTGTCCATGCGCGCCATGTTCCCCGGCGCGAGCGTGCCGACACAGGGACGTCTGGCCCGTCCCAGGGGTCCGATCGGCCCGGAGGCGCCGATGGCGCATCCGAGACTCGACGCGCTCAGCGCAGCGGGGGAACCGGTAGCGTCATCCTGCCAGCGGCGCGCAGCACACGGTAGGCGCGGAGCGTGACCCACTTGCTGGGCGCCCCTTGGCGTTCGACATCGACCCACGTCTTCCCGTTGTAGGCATATTCATTGCGCCAGCGCCCGTCACCGTCGCGCTTCGTCCACAGCCAGTCGAGGGCACGTTCGAGGCGAGGGTCGGCGCCATACCCGAGCTCACAGAGGACCTGGAGATTCTGCAGGACGTCGGCCACGTACCCCGACGGGAACCCAAGCTTGAACCACGAACCATTCGGTCTCGTGTTCCCCCAGCCCATCGGGTAGTCGGCCACCACCGGGTCGCGCGCGAGGAGGAACGCGGCTCCAGCGTCGAGCGCGCGCTCGACGAGTGGCGACCGCTCGGAACGTGGGATCCGGGCCAGACCGAGGAGCGCCTTGACCGCGCCCCACGCACAGGGCTGACGCTCGTTCGCGGCGCACTCGAAGCCGGGCCCACTCGTGCCGGTCGCGTACCAGCGCGGCATCCCCTCGCCGGTGATCGCTCGAGCCTGCCAGTCGACTGCGCGTCGGACCCTGTCGTCGTCGAGCCAGCCGAACCCGATGAGTGCC
Source organism: Candidatus Limnocylindrales bacterium (assembly GCA_036554825.1). Lineage (GTDB taxonomy): Bacteria > Chloroflexota > Limnocylindria > Limnocylindrales > CSP1-4 > SPCO01. The sequence goes on along the minus strand of DATBMM010000180.1, from coordinate 4,347 downwards.
CGCAGCAGGTTGCCGTTCAGGCAATGGATGACGCTCACCGGTGGTGGCGCGACGGCGCCGATCCGACCGGACGCCCCGAATCCTCCGGTCGGCGCCTGGCTGTGCGCGAGCACGTAGCCGCACGCCTGTCGTACACGCTCGTCAGCCGCGTCGGCGCCGAGTTGGTCCAGGAAGATGAGCTGCCACACGGTGCCCCGGTATTTCGTCGCGTACCCCGGTCCTGGCTTCTCCCAGTAGCCGTCCGCGTCCTGCGCCGCCAGGATCGACGCGATCGGGTCGACCCTCATCGCGGCTGCGCGTGCCTCGCTGAGCTCCGGATCGTCGGGTGGGCGGTCGAGCAGGTCCCGGAGCGCGACGTGGCGGACGGCGGGCGTATCTCGCTCGAGCAGCCATGACAACGACTCGCTCGGCCACGACGGCGGAGTGACCGTCGAGTCCGTTGTCGCGTCGTCCCTTGAAGGGGCAGTCGTCGGCGAGGTCATGACGCGACCCGTCCGATGAGAGCGTCGCTCATCTCGGCGGTCAGGAACGCACGGATCGCACCGACGACCTGATCAGGTGCCTCGTCGTGCGGGTTGTGACCGGCATAGTCGATCAGCCTGAGCGCGGCGCCCGGGATGCCGCTCGCAAGCTCACGCTGGCATTCCGGAGGGAACACGAAGTCGTCGCGTCCCGCGATGATGAGCGTCGGCGCTCCGATCTCGCCGAGCCGATCCACGACGCTCCAGTCCTTGAGGAGGGTCTGGCTGCCTTGGATGAATGCGTCCGGTGCGAGGACCGACCGCCGCTCGCGGAACACCATCCGCGCGACACCGAGCACGCTGATGTGGGGGTCGTACAGCGGGCCCAGCCGCATCAGGATCCGGCGCATCTCGCCCGGCTCGATGTCACCGTGGAACCAGCGTCGAACGAGAGCGGCCGTCTTCTCGCCGTGCCCGCGCTCGAGCGCGACCTTCGCGGCGTTCTCGCGAGCCCAGTCGGCGTGAGCACCGGTGTCAAGCAGCACGAGATGCGAGACGCGATCGGGATAGCGCAATGCGTATTCGAGCGCGACATGACCACCGAAGGAATGCCCCAGCACGGCCCAGCGCTCGAAGCCGAGTCGGTCTCGGAGCGCGTCGGCGTCTGCGGTCAGGTTCTCCCAGGTCATCGACGTGACGGGCGGCCCCATCGAGCGCCCATTGCATCGATGGTCGTAGAACACGAGCGTGAACTGGTCCGACAGCCTTCGGAACGGAAGCAACGTCCAGTGGTCCGCGCCCGGTCCCCCGTGCATGAGCACAAGCGGTGGTCCCTTCCCGATCACCTCGACGAACAAGGACGTTCCGCGGATCGACATCGTCGTCATGGCTCACACCTCTGATCGAACGATGCGTGGGCGACCCGCTCGTCGCCAGAGCCGAGACGCCTGCACCGTCATGACCGACGGCCCTTCCGCGGGCCGGGCGATCGGACGACGCTTGCTCTGACGACGACCGATGACGAACGTCGCGAGACGGGAGTGGCAGATGCGTATACGCCACGCCGCGATCATCCAGCGCGCTCCGGGGGTGGTCTTCTCCTGGATCGCCGAGCCCGCACGAGCGGCGCAGTGGCAGCCGGACGTCGCGGAGTACGAGATCACCGCGCCCGCACCTGGTGTCGTCGGGACGGCGTTCCGGGAGCGACTCGGCGACAGGACCGGATCGATGGAGATGCGTGGTCGGATCACCTCGTATCGTCGGGGCCGGCTCATCGGCTTCGAGCTCCACGGTCGAGGTCTCACGGTCAGGCCCCGATACATCCTCTGGCCGTACGGGGATGCGACCGAGCTCCACGTCGTGCTGGACGTTCGCGTCCTCGGGCCGCTTACCCGCCTGCTCGAACCCGTCCTACGTCCGCGGTTCGAGCGACAACTGACGGCAGACGTCGAACGGCTTCGGGTGATGTGCGAGGCCGAGGACGACTCGGCGACGCGAGACGACGGCACCGACACCCGCGTCGTCGCCCCGACCCTGGCAGCCCGGCCCGTCTGACGAGCCGCGGACCAGACAGACCGACCACGTGACCACGATCGGGACTGACGGCGACCGGCCGCCGACGGCGGGCGACGACCGCTGCGACGCACGCGGCCGAAGGGTCATCTTCGCAGCGCATTGCCTGTTGAACGAGAACGTCCGCTACTCGGGCGGCGCGACCCGGTCCGGAGGCGTCGATGAATTCGTTGACGCCGCCCAGCGCGGCGGCCTCGGGATCATCCAGATGACCTGTCCCGAGCAACGCGCCTGGGGCGGGGTGCTCAAGCGGCGGATGCTCCTCGGGGTGGGTGCGGATCGACGCCGCCTGGGCTTGATCCGGAAGCTCGTCTTGCCGCTCTTCGTCGCATACAGCCGCTGGAGGTACGACCGACTCGCCGCGACGGTCGCGGCCGAGATCGCCGACTATCGACGTGCCGGATTCGACGTGGTCGGCATCGTCGGGGTGGACGGGTCGCCGTCATGCGGCGTTCGACGCACGCTGAACGTCGCCCGCGCGGCGGACGCCCTCGCTCGATGCGACCCGACAGCGATCGACGCGACGGCCTTCAACGAGCGGGTCGTCGGGGCGAACGTCATCCCTGGGTCCGGCCTCTTCACGACCGCGCTGCGCCGCCGGCTGCGGCGGCGCCGACTCGGTGTCGCCTGGTTCGGCCACGACCTACTCGCGGAATTGGAAGGGCGGCGTCGCCTGCCACCCGATCTCGACCGGGCACTCAGCGCGTGACCCGGCTCGGCCGCGGTCCCCGCGTGGCTACCCGGTCACGTGCCAACTGCCTGACCGACGGCGCGAGCGGGTGGTCCGTTCGTGACGAACTCGAGCAGCTCCTCGACCGGACCGCGCATCGGCGACAGGCTCTCGAGCCACCACGTGGCCCCCGCGTCGGCGTAGGCGTCGACGATCTCGCCCTGGCCTCGTTCCGAGACGCCGAAGATGGCCACGTCGAAGGGCGCCGCCTCCCGCCCGAGGTCCTGCCGGGCCTCCGCACACCGAGCGACCATGGCTGCGATGTCCTCCGGCGTGCGGTCCAGCGCGAACGTGACCTCGGAGACGGCGTTCGCGACCCAGCCGTCCCAAGCCGCGGCGCGGCGCAGGGCGCCGGGCTTCATGCCCCCGATCCAGATCGGCGGTCTTGGCTTCTGCACAGGACGAGGACCGACGGCGGCGTTCCGGACGGTGTAGTTCGGTCCGACGTGGTCGACGCTCTCGCCGCGGAGGAGTTGGTCGACGATCGAGACTGCTTCGTCGAGCATCAGGGCCCGGCGCGCAGGGTCGAACGACTCCCCGAACGGCTCGAAGTCGCCCGGGTCGCCGCCACTGCCGATACCGACGATCAGACGTCCGCCACTCCATCGGTCGAGCGTCGCGACCGACTGGGCGACGAGCTGCGGGCGACGTCTCGGCAGAGCGAGGACCGAGGTGATGAGCGACAGCCGGGATGTCCGGGCCGCAGCGGCGGCGAGCGTGATGAACGGGTCCGCAGCGTCCGCACCGATCGACGTGCCGAGGCTGTCCCAGATGCTGATGCCATCCCAGCCGGCAGTCTCGGCGGCGGCCGCGAGCTCGGCGACCGCCGATGGCTCCGCAAGCGGGCCGAGCGGCGCGACATCGATGGCATAGCGCACGGGCCGGTTACCTCAGAGCGGTCGTCCGCGTGATCACCCGCTCGTCCGCGTGATCGATCACCGTCATCTGATGGGTCGGGCGAGCATCTGGTCGAACCGCTCGGCGCTCCGGCGCAGTCGGCGCTCCACGAAGAGGCCCCCGAGGTTCGCGCGGAGGCGCGTCAAGGGACCTGCGGGTGGCTCGTAGACCACCTCGTTATGCACGTCGGTGCCGCCGCTCGCCTCGCGGAACCGCATGGTCCAGGTCAGCCGCGTGCCATCGGCATACGTCGTCTCGGTCGTCTGAAGGATCGGTCGGAGTGCGGCAGTGACGACCGTCGTGCCGGTGATCGTCCGCCCCAGAAGTCGATCGCGGAACCGAAATGAATCGCCCGCGGCGTCTCCGCCGCCGCGTACATCAGAGATCGCTTCGATCGTCGGGAACATGTCCCGCATCCGCCTCGGGTCGGTCGTCAGGTCGAAGACGCGCTCGATCGGCGCGTTGAAATGACTTCGCGCGGTCCACGTCTTCATCGGGTCACCTCGAGACACCCTGCCGGAGCAGGGTCTTGAGTCGTTCTGGCGACGTCCGGTTCGGATCGCCGATGTAGATCTCGTGGTGGATGCCGCGCAGGCGCAGGCCGGCATCGGCGACGGCCGCCTGGAGACGAGCGATCGTCGTCGGCTCGTCCGCATACGACCCGACATGCATGATCTGGGCGACCGA
>DATBMM010000159.1:0-11295 GCA_036554825.1 Candidatus Limnocylindrales bacterium | reverse complement strand
CGCCAGCATCGTCCTGCGCGGCATCGCGGACCTGCAGCCGGACTACCTGGCGGTCTCGTTCGACCTGCCCGGACCGACCTTCCGGCACGAGCAGTACGCCGACTACAAGGCGACCCGGGTCAAGATGCCGGACGATCTCCGGGACCAGGTCCCCAAGGTCCGCGAGGTCGTCAAGGCGCTGCGCATCCCGGTGTACGAGATGCCCGGCTACGAGGCCGACGACGTCATCGGCACGATCACCCGCCAGCTCGACGGCAACACCGACCTCGAGACGACCATCGTGACCGTCGACCTCGACATGCTCCAGCTCGTCACGCCCAGGGTCCGGCTGATGACGACCCGGTCAGGCGTCGAGAACACGGTCATCTACGACGTGGCCAGGATCGACGAGCGATTCGGGCTGCGCCCCGACCAGATGATCGACTACAAGGCGCTCAAGGGCGACCCGACCGACAATATCCCGGGCGTGCCCGGCGTCGGTGAGAAGACCGCCGCCAAGCTGATCCGTGAGTTCGGCGATCTGGACACGCTGTTCGGGCGCCTCGACGACGTGACCCCCGAGAAGCTGCGCGAGAAGCTTCGCGAGCACCGGGATCAGGTCTTCATGGGCCGCGACCTGTCGACGATCGTGCGCGACCTCCCGGTCCAGATCGATCTCGAGGCAGCCCGGCTGGGCGACTACGACCGGGACACGGTCGTGCGCCTGTTCCGGGAGTACGAGTTCCGCACGCTCATCGAGCGCCTGCCGCCGATGGCAGGTGAGACCGCGGAGGAGCGGACCGAGCGCCTGCGATCCGTGGCGCAGAGCGGATATGTCCCCGCGGCACGTGTCGCGGGCCGGCCCGAGGGTTGGGGTCCGGGCCGGGCGAGCGACCGCCCCACGAGCACCGAGCTGCAGTTGCGCCTCGATTTCGACGCCGTCGTGACACCGTCGGGCGACGGGGCGGCAGGGTCGGGCGCGCCACGCCCGTTCGAACCGACCGACGACCTGCCCGCCGCGCTGGCGGCTGCCATCGTCGACCCGGGCCGCATCGACGTCGTCGACACGGCCCGCGTGGCGGACCTCGAGTCGTGGTTGCGGGTGCAACCGGCGGTCGGTGTGTCGCTGGTCCAGGACGATCCCCGGCCGCGGCGCGGCACGCCCCTCGCACTGGCCGTCGTGGGCACGGATGGCCGCGCGCTGGCGGCCGACGGGCCCGTGGCCTCGGAGGCGCTCCGTCACCTGCTGGAGCGACTGCGCATCCCGCTCGTCGGTCACGAGGTCAAGCCCGTCCTCGTCGCGGGCCTTGCCGAGCACCCCGCCGAGGGTCCGTTGCCGGTGGCGTTCGACACCCAGGTCGCGGCGTACATCCTGAATGCCGCCCTGCGCAGCCAGACCATCGCCGACGTGGTGGCCGAGCACCTCGATCAGATCCTGCCGCCGGCCAACGAGCTGCCGGCGACCGCACGGGCCGGGCTCGAGGCGCTGTCGGCCCTGGCCGTCCGGGAACCGCTCGAGCGACGGCTCGCCGACATCGAGGGGCTCGAGCGACTCTTCCGCGACGTGGAGATCCCGCTGATCCCGGTCCTCGCCCGCATGGAAGCCGTCGGCGTGGCGCTGGACAGCCACGCGCTGGAGGTCCTGCACCGTGACTTCAGCGCCGAGATCGCACGGCTGGAGCAGGAGATCTACGCCGACGTGGGCCACGAGTTCAACCTCGGGAGCCCGAAGCAGCTGGAACAGGTGCTGTTCTACGAGCTGGACCTGCCCAAGGGCCGTAAGACGAAGACCGGCTACTCGACCGACGCGTCGGTGCTTGAGGAGCTCCGTCCGGCCCACCCCATGATCGACAAGCTGCTCGAGTGGCGCGTGTACACGAAGCTGCGTTCGACATACGTCGAGGCGCTACCGACCCTCATCGCGGGCGATGGTCGGCTCCACACCACCTTCCATCAGGCCGTCGCCGCGACCGGCCGGCTGTCCTCGTCCGACCCGAACCTCCAGAACATCCCCATCCGGACCGAGCTCGGTCGCAAGATCCGGCGCGCCTTCGTGGCCGGCGAACCGGACCTCGTGCTGCTGGCCGCCGACTACTCGCAGATCGAGCTGCGCATCCTCGCCCACGTCTCGGGCGACGAGCACCTCAAGGACGCGTTCGCCCGCAACGCCGACATCCATCGCGAGACCGCGGCACGCGTTCTCGGCAAGCCGCCCGAGGCGATCACCCACGGCGAGCGGTCGATGGCCAAGATGGTCAACTTCGGCCTGGCCTACGGGATGAGCGACTTCGGGCTCGCGTCGCGGGCGAACATCTCGCGCCAGGACGCGCAGACGTTCATCAATAGCTACTTCACCGCCTACTCGGGCATCAGCTACTACATGATGGCGATCAAGGATCAGGCCCGAGACCAGGGCTTCGTCGAGACCCTCCTCGGCCGCAAGCGCCAGATCCCCGAGCTCCGCGCCTCCAACCCGGCCCTGCGCGGGGCAGGGGAGCGCATGGCCATCAACATGCCGATCCAGGGGACGGCCGCCGACATCCAGAAGATCGCCATGATCCGGGTCGATGCGGCCGTCCGCGAGGCCGGTCTGCGGGCCCGGCTGCTGCTGTCGGTCCACGACGAGCTGCTCTTCGAGACGCCGCGGGCTGAGGTCGACGCCCTGGCGGCACTGGTTCGCCGCGAGATGGAGGGCGCCCTGCCGTTGACGGTGCCCCTGGTCGTCGACGTCAAGGTCGGTGACGACTGGGAGTCGATGACGCCGCTGACCCGGGAGGACGCCATCGCGGCCGAGGCTGACGAGCTGCCGCTGGAGGCGCCGGTCGCCCCGCTGGCGTCGTAGCGTCGTCCGATGCCGGAGCTCCCCGAGGTCGAGACCGTCGCGCGCGACCTGCGACCCCGCTTGGTCGGGGCGACGATCGTCGGCGCCCGCACGAACTGGGTCCGCACGCTGCGATCACAGGACCCGATCGCCTTCGCCGAGGGCGTGACGGGCCGGACGGTCGACGCCGTCGGCCGGCGGGGCAAGCAGGTCGTCGTCGAGCTCAGCGGCGACGCCGCGCTGACCATCCACCTGAAGATGACCGGGCAGGTGTTCGTCGTGCCGGCCGAGCTGCCTGAGGACGCGTACGTGCGACTCGTCCTGGAGCTCGCCGACGGCCGCGAGGTCCGCTTCCGCGACATCCGCAAGTTCGGCAAGATCGGGCTCTACGGCCGCGATCCGATGACCGGCGAGCTGGTCGACGATGTCGCCGGCACGTCGGTGTTCGGGGCCGTCGGACCGGAACCGCTCGACGACTCGTTCACGCTTCGCGATTTCCGTCGACGGATCCGGCGCCGGAAGGGCCGTCTCAAGCCGCTGCTGACCGATCAGTCGTTCGTCGCCGGTGTCGGCAACATCTATGCCGACGAAGCGCTCTGGCGGGCCAAGCTCCATCCGTTGCGCTCCGCGAGCGGCCTCCGCCCGCCGGACGAGCGGCGGTTGTACGAGGCCATCCGCCGTGTCCTGGCGGAGGCTGTCGAGGCGCGAGGCTCGTCGATCGACGACTACACCGCACCAGATGGCGACGGCTCGATGCAAGAGCGCCTCGACGTCTACCAGCGGACGGGCGAGCCGTGCACCCGCTGCGGGCATCCGGTCAAGCGCGTCGTCATCGGCGCTCGATCGACCCACTTCTGCTCCTACTGCCAGCGGCTCCCCGCCGCCGATCGCCGAGGCGCGGCCACGATCCTGCGGTCCATGACCGGCGGGCCGGCGAGGCGAGGCCGACGCTGGACCGACCTCGACAACGGGGGTCAGGCTGGCCGGGACGCCGTCGCGCGGAGCGAGCGCACCCGCCGGGCGGCCGCCACGCGGCGAGCGGCCGCGCGGGTGGCTGGGGGCGGCTGATGTCGATCCTCCGCTTCGAGTCCGTCACGCGTGCGATCGGGGCGTTCACCATCCTCGACTCGGTCGACGCCGCGATCGCCCTTGGCGACCGCATCGGCCTGGTCGGGCCGAACGGTGCGGGCAAGACCACGCTCCTCCGGCTCGCGGCCGGCAGTGACGAGCCCGACCGGGGGACCGTCGGCCGCAGGCGGCACCTGTCCATCGGCCTGCTCGCCCAGGAAGCGCATCTGGATGCGGCGTTCATGGCCTCGCCCGACCTGCGCGCAGCGGTTCGCGCGGGCGCGGCCCACCTGGAGGCGATGGCCGCCGAGCTGGCCCAGCTCGAGCAGTCGGGCCGGGTGACCGAGGTCGCCTACGCCGACCTCCAGCACCGCTACGAGATCCTCGGCGGCTACACGCTCGACCAGCGGGTCGACGCGGCACTCAGCGGCCTGGGCTTCGCCACGGCGGAGTGGTCGAAGCCGCCGACCGCGCTGTCGGGCGGCGAACAGACGCGGGCGGCGCTGGCGCGCCTCGTCATCGCCGATCCGGATCTGCTGCTCCTCGACGAGCCGACGAACCACCTCGACCTCGGGGCCCTCGAGTGGCTCGAGGAGCACCTGCGCCGCCGGCCGGGCTCGCTGCTCGTCGCCTCGCACGACCGGGCGTTCCTCGACGCGACGGTCACCCGCGTCTGGGAGCTGCGCGACCGGCGGCTCACCGCCTTCCGCGGCGACTACAGCGCCTACCGCCGCCAGCGCGAGGAGCGCGATGCCCGGGCCGTGAAGGACGCCGACACACAGGCAGAGCAGATCGAGCGCGAGCGTGAGCTCGTCCAGCGCTACCGGAGCCACCGCAAGTTCAGCAAGATGCACGAGCACGAGGCTCGTCTCGAGCGCCTGCTGGCCGACCGGCGCGAGGCGCCGCGGACCTCGCGCACGCTGGCGCTCCCGCAGACCGCCCTGGTCGGGTCAGGCCCGGAGCGGTCGGGCGAGATCACGGTCCGGGTCGAGGACCTGGTGGTCGGGTATCTCCCCGGCCGGGGCGCCGTGGACGCCGACGGGCGGCCCGCCACCGAACCGCGGGTCGTCGCCCGTGCTCCGTTCCTGGCCGCCCAGCGAGGCGACCGGATCGGCATCGTCGGGCCCAACGGGGCGGGCAAGACCACGCTCCTGCGCACGATCGCCGGGGAGCTCCCGCCCCTGGACGGGACGCTTGCCTTCGGCAACGCGGTCCAGATCGGCTATCTCGCCCAGCTGCGTCGAGCGGCGATCGCCGGCGAGACCGTCATCGACGCGCTGCTGGCGACCATCCCGGTGACCGCTGGTGAAGCACGGTCGTACCTCGCCCGCTTCCTGTTCCGCGGCGACGATGCGTTCAAGGAGGTCCGCGCACTGTCCGGCGGCGAACGATCCCGGCTCGAGCTGGCCCTGCTCGGCATCCAGCCGTCGAACCTGCTCCTCCTCGACGAGCCGACCAACCATCTCGACATCCCGGCACGCGAGGCGATCGAGCGGTTCATGGGCGAGTCACCGGCGACGCTGCTGGTGGTCTCCCACGACCGCCGCCTGCTCGAGACCGTGTGCGACCGGCTGTGGGTCGTCGACGATGGCCTGGCCGTCGCCTTCGACGGCGGCTATCGCGCGTGGCGGGCCGCGGTCGCCGACGGCTGGACGACGACCGGCGCGACGGCGCGACCCCGGCCGGCGATGGCGGCAGCGCCGCGGCCGGCACCGCCCAGCGGGACCGCGGCGACGGCGACCGCCAGGCAGGCCGCCGGGAGCGCGTCCGGCGTGACGTCCAGGGCGCCGGCCCGACGAGCCCGCGCACCAAGGCTGTCGAAGGACGCGTACCGGCGACAGCGGACCGCGCTCGACGCCGAGCTGACGCGCCTGGGGTTGCGCAAGAACCATCTCGAGCTGGCCATGGGCGACCCGTCGATCGCCGCCAACTTCGTCGAGCTCCGGCGCGTGACGAGCGAGCTCGCAGACGTGACGGAGGCACTCGCCGTCGCGGAGGACGCGTGGCTGGAGCTCGAGGAGCGGGCGCCATGATCGTGATCGGGATCACCGGTCCGATCGGATGCGGCAAGTCCACGATCGCGCACTGGCTCGGCGAACGGGCCGGCGTCGACGTCATCGATGCCGATCACCAGGCGCGCCTGGTCCTGTCGCCTGGGACGCCAGAGGTCGAGGCCGTCTATGCCCGGTTCGGGGCCGTGCTCCGCCGGCCGAACGGCGAGCTCGACCGCGCGGCGCTCGGCCGGCTCGTGTTCGGCGACGCGGAGGCGCTGCGCGATCTCGAGGCCATCGTCCACCCGGCCGTCCATCCGAGGATCCTGCGCGCCATGAAGCGGGCCGCCGGCCGCGGTGCGCGGGCCGTGGTGATCGAGGCGATCAAGCTCGTGGAGGGCGGTCTCGCCGAGCTGTGCGACGAGGTCTGGCTCGTGACGTGCACCCCTGAGGTCCAACTCGAGCGGCTGCTCGAGCGCGGCGATCCGACCGGCGATGCCCGGCAGCGGGTCGCGGCCCAGGCGGACATCGTGGACCGGCTCCGCCCGAGCGCGACCCGCGTGGTCGACGCGAGCGGGGATCCGGCGACGACGCGGGAGATGGTGGACGCGCTCCTGGACGAGGCCCTGCGCGGCGCCTAGGGAGCCGGCGACGCCGATTCGTCGGCGCCCGGTGTCGCGGTGGCACGCGGCGAGGCCGAGGCCGTCGCGCTCGGACGGGGAAGGGGACCGAGGCCCGCCGGGTAGACCTCAGGGAGCGGCAGCCCGTAGCGCTGGATGATGTCGCTCGTCGTGGTCCCGAGCGCTCCCGCGTCGACCATGCGCAGGTCCTGGCTCGGCCGGATGAGCAGCGTGAAGCTCGCCTGACCGCTGGCCTGGAAGTGGCTGATCTCCTCGGCCACGTTGATCGGTGCCTTGACCACATAGGCGGTCGTCGTCTTGGCCAGGACGAGCATGTCCTGGTAGATGAGCTTCGTGGACCGGTCGCTCGCGTAGCGGCCCGCCTCCTCCAGGCGTTCGGGCAGGACGATGTTGACGGTCGCGATCATGTCGACCGTCTGGCCCGCCTCGATCAGGCCACCGGCGGCCCGGTCCTCGGGGACGGTGATGGCCACCGCCCGCCACGCTGGCGAATCCGGCGCGATCGTCTCGTTGGGCGCAAGGATGCCGATCGTCCCGCCGCCCGACTGGCCGGCCAGCATGTTGGCGAGGACCGGCTGGCCGGTCAGGATCGGGACGCTTGGGATCAGACCGATGACGGTCGTCGGGTCCGAGAACGTGCCGCTGGCATTGGAGTCGTCCATCGGCACCTGGCGCACCGTGACATCGGCGGCCTCGAGCGGCACCCGGGCTGCGATGTCGCGAACGGCGACCACGATGGGGACCTGCTGGACACCAGTGGCGCCCGCCTCGAGCTGGGCACGCTGGACCACGTACAGGGCGGCGGCACCGGCCAGGATGCCCATGACCACGCCGAGCACGACGATCACCTTCCCGCGACGTGATGGGTCGCGGTATTCCATCTCCATCTGGTCCAACGTCCCTCTCGCTAGCGTTCGGCGCCGGTCGTGCGGATGGTCGCAGCGGCGGTCCGTTGCCCATATGCGACGGAAGTACCCGGCGACCGCGCCGATAGGGATGCGCCACCTCGGGGACGCAGCACGGTCGGTGCCCTCACGACCGGTCGGGACGACTCAGGGCAGGACGAGATGGACCGGGTTGCCGCGGATCGACACCTGCCAGGTGGTCGAGTCGGTCGTCGTCGAGTTGAAGGTGTACGCGATCTTCCACCAGCCGCCCTGCGTGCCGGCCGGCTCACCGGGCGGGAGCGGCGCGGTGTAGGTCTTGGGCAGCGGGATGGTCAGCGTCACCCACGAGTTGTTGTAGCGGCTCGAGCCGCTCTGCACGGTCGTCAGGCTGGTCACGTTGGTGCCACTCCGGCAGCACGACGCCGCGTTCGAGTCGGCGGTGTAGCTGAACGTGGCCGGGGTGTAGCCGGTGCTGGTCGGCTTCATGACCTGGATGCTCGCGGTGCCGCTGGCATCGCCCGGGTCGAACAGCTGGACGACCATCGTCTTGCCAGCGTGGACTGCCTCGATCCTGGCGAGGTAGAAGGTCGTCGTCCCGTTCTGGATGTTGGCGTAGATCGCCATCTTGCCGAGGCCGTGTACCCGTGCCTTGTAGACGGGATCGGAGGAGACGGCCCGCAACCCCCACTTGTTCGACGCGCTGGTGCCCTTCTGGTCGTCGGGGTCGGTGGCGTCGGTGGTGGTCACCTGCAGCCGGTAGAACCCCGGTGTCGTGACCGTCGCCAGCGTCCACCAGGCGTTGTGATATGGCGAGCTGGTGCAGTCGGTCAGGGAGAAGAAGCTGCTGCCGGGCCACGACGCGCTGGTCTCGCGGTAGGCGGCGCTGCGGTCGGACTGGCGCTCGTGCTCGAACAGCGTCCCCGAGCTCGCCACGACGATGTCGTCGGTGTAGTCGAGCGGCGTCTCCGCCGGATCAGACCAGAGCGTGTAATAGGTGGACATCGACGGCCAGCCCGACTGGTTCCACGGCAACCAGCGGTCGCCCGTGCCCTTGTTGGCGTCGACCGCGCAGAACGTCGCGTCGTACAGCTGGACGTCGGTCGATCCGGCGCCGACGGGGACCGTGATCCCGTACATGTAGCCGTTGGGGTCGTAGCCGCTGTTGAGCGTCGGCTTGGGGTTGTAGAACGTCCCGAAGGCGTCGCCGTTCCCGCGATCCGTGCCCTGCGCGGCGACGACGGTCCAGAAGTTGCCCGATCCGTCGCCGAGCGAGCTGAGCGGGCTGCCCATCGGGACCGGCAGCGTGTACTCCGCGGTCGCCACGCGCGTGATCGTGATCGACCCCAGCCCGATGGTGCGCAGGAAGAACGTCCCGAACGTCCTCGTGATCGTGACGTCGAGCCGCCGCGAATCGGCGAGATCCGCCGCGGGGGTCACGGTGGCGTTCGTGCCGTGCACGTACCCGTTGCGGGTCGCGACCGCGCGCGCCTGGGCCGACGCGTTGGTGAAATCGCCAGGCATGTAGGGGACACCCGCCAGGGCAGCCGCCTCGGCCGTGTGCTGGACGTGCAGGGAGTTGTTCCAGATGTTGCCGATGTCGACGACGAGGGCGAGGATCCCGAACAGCAGCCCGAGGGTCAGCGCGAACATGACCAGCACCTGTCCGCCGCGGCGCATCGGTCGCGGCAGGGACGCCGTGGGCAGCGTCGAGGCCTCCGGTTCCGTCGTCCCGGTCCCCCTCACGGCGTCGGCTCGAGCTTCATCACGAGGACGTCGGTCATCTTGATGATCGAATACGGCGGGTTCGGGTTGATCAGCAGCGCCAGCATCGAGCCGAGCGGCGTGGTCGGGCGGAAGTCGTACACGACGCGGACCCCGAGCATGTCGCCATTGATCCCGGCGACCCGGCTCGATGCCGGCCAGCCCTGGGTCCCGACCGGCGCGCCGGTGTGGTCGAACTTGTTGATCTTGCCGGTGACCGGGGCGCCGCTCGAGTCGGCCTTGTAGATCTCGATCGATGCGATGTTCTCGATGAGGATCGGGTCGGTCAGACCGCGACGGACCGCGGCGACGATGGTCGGGTCGACGGTCGACGAGCTCGTGCCGCCGTTGCCGAGGCTGGCCCCGACGCGCGCCCCCTCACGCACGGCGTACGCCATCGCGTTCCGGTGGTCGTAGGCGGAGCCGAACTCGAGCAGGCCGAGGAGGACCAGGATGAACGCCGGCAGGATCAGCGCGAACTCGACCATCGACTGGCCACGCTCGAGCCGGGCGCCCTCCAGGCGGTCCCGGCGGCCCGGAAGAGGCGTCACTGCTTCGGCTCCATGCGCAGCGTCGCCGCGTCGGTCAGGTCCCAGGTCCGGCCGGCGCCCACCGGCGTGATCGCGTGGTAGTCGTAGTGGATGCGCACGCCGACGATGTCCAGGCCCTCGGCGAGCGAGTCCTTGCGGGTGACCTGCGGATACCCCTCGGAGCCACTCAGCGTGTACGGCTGATCGTCGGTGCCGACGCAGGTCAGGGTCCCGCCACGCGTGTACACGTTGAGCTCCGACCCGATCGGGTCCCCGTTCGTGTCGGACCGGAAGATCTCGACGCGGTCGATGTCCGTCCGGTCGACGGGCGTGGCCAGCGCGACCTCGATGGCATTGAGGATCGAGCAGTCGGCGCCGTCGACCCCACCCGCCTGGGCGGCCGCGCTCACGCCCTGCCGCGCCGAGAACTGGACCGTGAGCAGGTTGTTGTAGAGGAAGCCGAACTCGATCACCCCCATCAGGACCAGGCTGAAGATGGGCAGGGTGAGGGCGAACTCGACGAGCGACTGCCCGGTCGCGCGCCCGCGACGAGGCCACCGGCGGAACGTCGGGTGGTTCATGGGTCGCGCGCGGTCTCCTGGGGTGACGACGTGAGGCCGACGTGGCGGTCGGACGAGCCGAAGTATCGAGTGAGCACGCCCCGTTCTCACGTGTCCGTCAGTCCCGAGGCCGGCCACCTTTCGTACCGTCGCTCGTTGTCAACAGCGAGCCCCCATTCGAACGGACGTTCCAAGGGACGGCGGTGTCCTGTTATGCTTGCCGACCACGTGCCCGACTTCGAACTCGTCGCCCCGTTCCAGCCGACCGGCGACCAGCCTGCCGCCATCGACCGCCTGACCGACGGCCTCGCCAGGGGCCTGACCCACCAGGTGCTGCTCGGGGCGACCGGGACGGGCAAGACGGCGACGCTGGCTTGGACGATCGCCAAGCACAACAAGCCGACGCTCGTGCTGGCCCACAACAAGACGCTGGCCGCCCAGCTGTACGCGGAGTTTCGCGAGTTCTTCCCGAATAACGCCGTCGAGTACTTCGTCAGTTACTTCGACTACTACCAGCCCGAGGCGTACCTGCCGCGCAGCGACACCTACATCGAGAAGGATTCGTCGCGGAACGACGAGATCGACCGGCTCCGCCATGCCGCCACCCACGCGCTGTTCGAGCGGCGGGACGTGATCATCGTCGCGAGCGTCTCGTGCATCTACGGCCTCGGCGCCCCGGTCGATTACGGAGCGACGGTCCTGAAGCTGCGCCAGGGCGGCAAGTACCGGCGCGACGCCGTGCTTCGCCACCTCGTCGACCTCCAGTACCAGCGCAACGACCAGGCCCTCGGCCGCGCCCGGTTCCGCGTCCGCGGCGACACCCTCGAGCTCCAGCCGGCGTCCGAGGAGTTCGTCGTCCGGATCGAGTTCTTCGGGGATGAGGTCGAGCGGATCACCGAGCTGGACCCGCTCACCGGCGAGCTGCTCACCGAGCGGCGCGAGACGAACATCTACCCGGCGAGCCACTTCGTGACGCCGGCCGACAAGCTGCGCGAGGCGATCGTCGACATCGAGGCCGAGATGGAGGTCCGCGTCGGCGAGCTCGAAGCCGAGGGAC
>DATBMM010000152.1:0-11467 GCA_036554825.1 Candidatus Limnocylindrales bacterium | reverse complement strand
GAGCCACTCCAGGCCGGTCTCGCCATCGGGCTGGCGTTCTTGACGACCGGCGTCGCCTTCAAGATCGCGGCCGTCCCATTCCACTACTGGACGCCGGATGCGTACCAGGGCTCGCCCACGCCGATCACCGGCTACCTGTCGGTGGGGCCGAAGGTGGGCGCCTTCGCGCTGATCCTGCGCCTGTTCGTCGAGGCGCTCGGGCCGCTGTCGGACTGGTGGCTGCCGGTGATCATGGTCCTCGCGGCGCTGACCATGACGGTCGGCAACCTCATCGCGCTGACCCAGGACAACGTGAAGCGGATGCTGGCGTACAGCTCGATCGCGCACACCGGCTACATGCTGGTGGGGCTGGCGGCCTATGCCGGTGGCCAGGTGCTCGGCCTCGAGGGGCTGCTCTTCTACGGCGCGGCCTACACGTTCATGAACCTCGGCGCGTTCGCCGTGGTCGCCGCGCTGCAGAAGCGCTCCGGCGTCACGTCCGGGCTCCCGACCTTCGCCGGGCTGGGCCGACGCGAGCCGCTGCTCGGGGCGCTGATGCTGCTCTTCCTGCTGTCGCTCACCGGCATCCCGCCCCTCGCCGGGTTCTGGGCCAAGGCGTACGTGATCCTCGCCGCGGTGCAGGCGGGTGGCTGGCTGACGGTCCTGGCCGTGCTGGTCGTGCTCAACGCCGCCGCCGCCGCCTTCTACTACCTTCGGGTCGCCGTGTACATGTACATGCGCGACCCCGAGAGCGACGCACCGCCGTTGACCCACGGTGCCCTGCTGTGGGGCGGGCTGGCCGCGGCGACCGCGCTGACCATCCTGTTCGGCCTCGTGCCCGAGCCGCTGCTCCGGGTCGTCCAGGGCGCCGCCGCCGCGATCTCGGCGCTCCCGACCTAGGAGCCCGCCTCCAGCCGCCGCGCCAGGGCGGCCAGCCAGCGTCCGACGCCGTGCGCATCGGCCAGTCGCAGGTCGGCGATCGCCTGCAGCTCGGCCGGCGCGGGTCGCGTCGCGCCGTGGACGGCGATGGTCACACCGACCAGCGGGCCGCCCGATGCCGGGAGCGCGGAACGAGCGGCGAGGACCGCCTCGAAGGCGTCGATGTCGCTCATCTCGTCGCCCAGGACGACGACCGCGCCGGGTCGGTGGCGCGCGACCAGCCGTTCGACCGCCTCGCGTTTGCCGCCGGCATCCCTCGGCCGGAGGTCCACCACGGAGCGACCGCGATAGTGCGCCAGGTCGTGGACCAGACCGGTGCGCCGCTCGACCCGCTCGATCGCCGCGATCACCGCGGCTCGGGCCGCGGCGACGTCGTCGGCCTGGCGCACGTGGAACGCGACCGACGGGCCCTTGCGCTCGACGAACAGCCATGGCGGCGCCCCGAGCTCCGCGCTGACGCCGCTGGCGAGGGCCTCCGCGGGATCGCGATGCGCGTCAAAGGCCGGATCCGTCGTGACGACCACGCGCTCCGCCCGTCCGCCACGCTGCAGCCACGCGTGCTCCAGGCCGTGATCCCCGAGGTACTCGACGCCGCCGACCCGCACCCGCGCGGCGACGTCCGCCACCAGCCGCCCCGTGAGGACCGCGACGTGGAGCCGTCCGGGGCGGGACGCCGCGAGCCCGCCGAGCCGCCGCAGGGCTCGCTGGGCGTGCGGCTCGATGCGGGCCACCGCCGGATCGCGCGAGCCGACGGCCAGGGTCCCGTCGAAGTCGATGATCAGGAGGAGCGGTGGCCGGGCGGCCAGAAGCGACGTGAGGGCGGCGTCGATGTCCGCCGACGCCGAGACCGGACCCGTCGGCGTGGTCGGCGCCGGCGATGCGACGCCGGCACGGGTCACGGCTGGACGTCGACCCCCGGCAGGATCGTGCGCAGGCCGCGGGCCATGATGTCCGGCCCGATGCCACCGAGGGCGCCGTCCCGGATCACGCCGTCCGTGTCGATCCAGAAGTGCACCGGCAGGGCGACGGCGTCCCAGGCCGCGGCGGCCGTGCCGTCCGCGTCGAGGCCCAATGGGAAGGTCGCTCCCAGCCCCTCGGCGAAGGCCGCCACGGTCCCCTCGTCCTCCTTGACATCGATCGCGAGGACGACCAGGTCGTCGTCCGCATGGCGGGTCGCAAAACGGTTCATGAGCGGGAACTCGTCGACGCACGGCGGGCAATACGTCCCCATGAAGTTGACCCACACCGGGCGGCCCTTGAGGTTCGCGAGGTCGATGGTCCCGCCGCCCACCTGCGGGACGACGAGCGACGGTGCGGTCTCACCGACGTGGAACGCCGCGGCTGGCCCGGCCGACGGCCCGCTGGCGGATGCCGACGGCGACGCCTCCCCGGATGCGGACGGGGTGGGCGTCGGCGAGGGACGCTCGCCGAGGGACGCCGAGGGTTGGGGCGGTGGCGTCGGCGCAGCACCGGGCACTGGGGCGAGCAGCAGGATCCCCCCGATGACCAGCGCAGCGGCCGCGATGCCGGTCAACAGGCCGGCGACGATGGAGAGTCGAGGCCACATGCTGGCGCGGAGGGTACCAGTACGGACGGTCCCGGGCGCCTCCGGCCGCCCCACGCTACGATTCCGCTTCCCATGGCCGGCCCGACCGAAGAGATCCGAACGCGCGTGCTCCCGGCGCTCCTGACCGCGTTCGGGGTGACCATCCTGTCCGCCGGGCTCCTGACGTACACCGTGCCGGTGGCCCCCGGCCGGGATCCGGGGACGGGAGGCTCGCCCGGATCGTCGCCCGCGGTCGTCGCCACGCCCAGCCCGCTCCTGACCCTGCCGCCGGTCGGGACCGCGCCGCCACGACCGTCGGTCGCCCCGACCCCGACACCGACCGCCACGCCGCCACCGGCGGATCGCGTCGCGACACGGGTCCGGATCAGGGACCTCGACATCGACCTCGCCGTCGTCCGCGGCAACGACGGCTACCCGTACTGCAACGTGGCGATGTACCTGCCGCAGCTCTCCCAGCCCGGCTTCGGCAAGGCCACCTACCTGTACGGCCACGCCCGGGAGGGGATGTTCCTGCCACTCCTGGAGACGCGCGGCTTCGACCAGCGCGGCAAGGTGGTCGAGGTGTGGACCAGCGACGACTGGCTCTTCAAGTACGAGATCACCGAGGTCCGGCGCGACCAGCCGTACACGACGGGCCTGCGCGATCCGTCGAGGGCGACGACCGAGCAGCTCTGGCTGCAGACCTCGCAGGGTCCGAACCGGAGCTTCGGCTACACGCAGGTGATCGCGAAGTTCCTGGACTCGCGACCGACCGACCACGACTCGGCACACCCGACCGCCCGACCGGTCGTCTGCGGTTAGGGTCCCTAGACCCAGCCGATCCGCCGCAGGAACACGACGCCCGCCCCGGCAAGCGCGGCGATGCCCGCGGTGACGCCCCAGAACGACCCGGCCTCGACACCAGCCTCGCTCATCCCGAAGATCCCCGCGATCGCCCCGATGCCGGCCAGGACGACGGTGACACCGGTGAGCCGCTTCATGATCACCGACAGGTTGTTGTTGACCTGGGTCAGGTAGACCTCGAGCGTCGAGGCCGTCAACTCGCGATAACTGTCGAGCTCCTCGGTCAACCGGATGACGTGGTCGTACACGTCCCGGAGGTAGACGATCTCCTCCTGGTCGATGAGCGGCAGGTCCCGGTTGGTGAGCTGGGCGAACACCTCACGGGTCGGAGCGGCGGCGCGGCGGACCTCGATGAGCTCTCGCTTGAGCGCGAACAGCCGCTCGAGGTCGGGGTTCGCCGGGGCGGTCAGGATCGCGTCCTGCACCTGGTCGATCTCGTCGCCGAGCGCGTCGGCGAACGGGAAGTAGCCGTCCACGATGTCGTCGCTGATCGCCCACAGCAGGTGGTCGGGCCCGCGTCCCATGACCGGTCCGGGACCGGACCGCAGGTGGTGGGTCGCCCGCGGGTCCCAGCTCTGGTCATGGACCGTGAGCAGGAACCCCAGCCCGAGGACCAGGTCGATCTCGCTCGCGATGAACTGGCGACCGTGGGTCAGTGCGAAGAGGACGATGTGGACGACGCCGTCGGTGATCTCGATCTTGGCGCGCTGGTTCCCCTCGAGGACGTCCTCGACGATGAGCGGGTGCAGGCCGAGGGACCGACCGACCGCCTCGACCTGCTCCGGGGACGGCGCGGCCAGATCGACCCAGACCGGCGAGTCCGGTCGGCCCAGCAAGCCGGGCAGGGAGCGCATTGCGGCGTCACCCTCGAACTCGCGGGCCGCACCGTCGACGATCGCCGCCACGCGGACCTGCCCGGGAGTCCCCGTCGATGTCGGCGCGCGGCGCCTGGTGACTGGCTCACCGGCGCGCCCGGTCGAGGCGTCAGAGGATGAGTCCCGGGTCTGGAGCGCCATCGGGAGGCAGCATACGCGCGGCCGATGGCCGGCGCGTGGTCCCGCCGAGCGCCAGCGCAGGTGGGACGGCGGCCACCGTGACGACCGCGGCGACGACGTACAGACCGACCATGATCGACGCCGCCTCCCGCGAGGCCCACGATTCGAGCGCCTCGACGACGAGCGGGTCGCGGAGCGGGCGGTCTTGCAAGTTCTCGGGGATGTACGAGAGGTAGGCCTCGGGCGTGGCGTACACCTCGGCGGTCAACCGGTCGATGGTGGTCGAGCCATAGGCGGTCAACACGGCCAGACCGACCGCCATCCCGAGCATGCGCGCGACCGTCACCACGGACGAGGCGACCCCGAACGCCGTCTGGCCGGCCGCCTCGACCGCGGCCGTCGAGCGTGGCGTGACCGACAGGCCGAACCCGAGGCCGAAGAGTCCCAGTGCGGCCGCCGCCTCGCCGATCGGCGTCGATGGGGTCCAGCGCGACATCGCGACGAGCCCGACGACAGAGGCGGCGATGCCGACCAGCGTCACGATCCGGAAGCTCGCCACTCGGACCGCGAAGCCCGACAGCAGCGCCCCGATCGCCGTGGCGCCCGCCAGTGCGCCGAGCGCCAACCGCTGCTCCTCGGGCCCGCCGTACAGGACTCGATCCACGAAGACGGCTCCCCCGATGATCGCCGTCGCGAACGCGTAGCCGGTGAGCAACGACACGAGCGACGCCGCGCTGAAGCCGACGTGGCGGAACAAGCGCACGTCCAGGAACGGGTCACGGGCACGGGCTCCGCGGGCCACGGCCAACCCGGTCGCGACGACCGCGATCCCCGCGAGCCCGAGCGAGAGGCGATTCGGCGCGATGGCGGCCGACGGGTCGCCCTGGGCGCCGATCAGCGTCAGGGCGACGAGTCCTGCGGCGAGAGCGAGACCGAACGACGCCGCCCCAAGGACGTCGACGCGTCCGGGGCGGCGAATCGTCTCCCAACCGGGAGCCGCGGCCCACGCGAGGACTATCGCGGCAAGCGCGATCGGGACGTTGATGTAGAAGATCCAGCGCCACGCCGGGGCGAGCAGCGCGGCCACCGGCCCAGCCGCCAGGCCGGCACTTTCGAGCGCCGACTCCGGGTGGATCGACGACAACACCGCTGCGCCGAGGAACGGCCCGGCTGCCATGCCGAGGAACGTCAGGGCGCCGATGACCCCGAGCGCACGCGGTCGGCGGTCAGCCTCGTACAGGTGTGCTGCCGCCGCGGTGCCGACCGGCACGAGGACGCCACCGCCCACCGCCTGGACGAGCCGCGCGGCGATGAGCTGGTCGAGCGACTGGGCCATGCCCGCCAGGACCGACCCGGCGGTGAACACCACGAGCGCGGCGATGGCAAGCCGACGGGCGCCCCACAGGTCGGCCAGCCGCCCGGCCAGCGGCATCATCAGGATGTAGACCAGCAGGTAGCCGTTGATGATCCAGCTGGCCTTGCGCAGCTCGACCCACGCCGACGAGCCGTTGGGCGCCACCAGGTCAGCCAGGATCGACGGCAGCGCGACCGCCGTGATCATCAGCTCCAGCCCGGCGAGGAACACGCCGACGCCGAACACGGCGAGCAGCACGAGCCGGGTGCCTCGGTCCATCGCCGACGAGTCTAGTCGCGAAGACGATCCGGCCTCAGCCGGCGTCGAGGATCCCGAAGTCGGTCAGCACGACGGCGACCCGCCCGTTCGCATCGAGCCGGCGAAGCTCGCGTAGCCGCCGTCGCCGAACCCGGACGAGATCGCCACGGACGTTCGCGCCAGTCTCGGCACACGTCCACAGGGCTGGCTGATGACCATCCTCACCGGCCGCGCTGAGCGCGGCATCGACGAACCGGATGACCTTGACAGGCCCGTAGGTCCCTCATAGCATCAACGCCCGTTGATATCAATGGCCGTTGATGCTAAGGCATCAGCGGCGCGACCGACCCCCGGAGCTCTCCGTGCCGACTCCCGCCCGGTTCCGTTCGACGCTCGCGTCGATCGTCATCCAGCCCGAAGACCTTCGCGAGCTGCGCGCCTTCCACAAGGCCCTGGCCGACGTGAACCGCCTGCGCATCGTCCGGCGCCTGGCCGAGGGCGAAGCGAGCGTCGCGGAGCTGATCGCGCACGTCGGTCTGTCACAGCCGCTCGTGAGCCACCACCTCAAGCGCCTGCGGACCGCCGGGTTGGTCGAGACCCGCCGCGTCGGCCGCGAGACGATCTGCACGCTCCGCCCGGAAGCGTTCGGCGAGGTCGCCGCGCGCGAACGCGAGATCCTCGGGTTCGCCAGTTGACGATCTCCAACCAGGCCCGCGACCGGGTCAAGGGCGTCTTCGAGCCGATCGCGCTGGCGCTCGGCCGGCTCGGGCTGACGCCCGACGCCCTGACGCTCATCGGCTTCTCCATCACCGTCGCTGGCGGGGCGCTGATCGCGCTCCAGCACTGGACCCTGGGCGGGGTGGTCGTGCTGGCCGGCGGGATCTTCGACATGTTCGATGGCACCCTGGCGCGCGCGACCGGCCGCGTCAGTCGATGGGGCGCCTTCCTCGACTCGGTGTTCGACCGGGCCGGTGAGGCTGTCGTCTACCTCGCCATCGTGATCGGCGCAGCGATCGACGAGCACACCCGCGTGCCGATCCTCGCCACCGCCGCCATGGGCTCCGCCTTCATGGTCAGCTACGTGCGTGCCCGCGCCGAGGGCCTCGGGTTCTCCGCGGGACGGGGTATGGCCGCCGTCGGGCTCATGCCCCGCGAGGTCCGCCTCGTGATCCTGGCGATCGGCCTCATCCTCGCCGATTCACCGGACATCAAGGCGCTCGAGGTCACCCTCGGGATCATCACGATCGGCGCCACCCTCACCGTCATCCAGCGGATCCTCCATGTCCGCACCCAAGCCACCCGCGAGGCCTCAGGCCTCGACGTCGAACAGGAGCAGACGTGAGCACCAACGGCAAGAACGGCAACGGCAAGGGCGGCACCACGCCGTCGAACACCTGGGCGGGTGCCGGCCGCCGCGGCGACGGGAGGATCCGTGTCGCGATCGTCGGCGTCGGCAACTGCGCCAGCAGCCTCGTCCAGGGCCGCTACTACTACGAGGACGCGAACGACGACGACTTCGTCCCGGGGCTGATGCACGTCAACCTCGGCGGCTATCACATCCGGGACATCGATTTCGTCGCCGCCTTCGACATCGACAAGAACAAGGTCGGCAAGGACCTCGGCCAGGCGATCTACACCAAGCCGAACAACACGTTCGTGTTCCACCAGACGGGGACGCTTGGCGTCACCGTCGAGCGCGGGATGGTCCACGATGGTCTCGGCAAGTACCTCAGCGCGGTCATCGAAAAGGCGCCCGGCGAGACCGCCGACATCGTCGGCATCCTCCGCGAGCGGCAGGTCGACGTGATGGTCTCGTACCTCCCGGTCGGCAGCGAGGAGGCCACGAAGTGGTACGCCGAGCAGGCCCTGCGCGCCGGCGTCGGCTTCATCAATGCCATCCCGGTGTTCATCGGGCGGGAGCCGTACTGGCAGCGCCGCTTCGCCGAGGAGGGGCTGCCGGTCATCGGCGACGACATCAAGAGCCAGGTCGGCGCGACGATCAGCCACCGCGTGCTGACGCGCCTGTTCATGGACCGCGGCGTGCGCCTCGACCGGACGTACCAGCTCAACTTCGGTGGCAACACCGACTTCCTGAACATGCTCGAGCGCGAGCGCCTCGAGTCGAAGAAGATCTCCAAGACCAACGCCGTCACGAGCATGCTCGACTACGAGCTCGACGCGGACGACGTCCATGTCGGCCCGTCGGATCACGTGCCGTGGCTGCAGGACCGCAAGTGGTGCTACATCCGGATGGAGGGCACGACCTACGGCGACGTGCCGCTCAACGCCGAGCTGAAGCTCGAGGTCTGGGACTCGCCGAACTCGGCAGGCGTCATCACCGATGCGATCCGCTGCCTGAAGCTGGGCCTGGACCGTGGCCTCAAGGGCACGCTCGTGGCGCCGTCGGCGTACTTCATGAAGAGTCCGCCACGCCAGATCCCCGATGACGTGGGCCGCGAGCGGGTCGAGGCGTTCATCCGCGGCGACGACTCCGAGACCCTCGTCGGCACCGAGAAGCCCGCCGCCCGCAAGCTCCGACGCTTGGCCGGCCGCACGGCGGAGGCCTCGAAGACGGCGGGTCGATGACCGCGGGCGAGGGCCCTCGACCGGAACCGGCGGCCAAGTCGGCCGGTCCCGTCGCCGCGGCGGCCAAGCCGGCCGGTTCCGTCGCCGCGGCGGCCAAGTCGGCCGGTTCCGTCGCCGCGGCGGCCAAGCCGGCCGGCATCGATCGACGGCTGGAGGCTCCCCATCGACGGGGTGGCGCGAGCCCGCGCATCGTCGAGAAGATCGCCGTGCTCGGCTATCGGGCGACGGCGTGGCTACTGGCATCGCTGCCCCCCGTGGCTGCGGCGGCCGCGATCGGCCGGCTGTCGCAGCTCTCGTACCTCGCCTGGCCGACCAAGCGACGCTGGTCGAACCGCAACTTCGGACACGTCCTCGGCCTGCCGCCAGGGCATCCGCGGGTACGCGACGCCGCGATGCGCGCGTACATGGGCTATGGCCGCTACCTGGTGGAGCTGATGCGCCTGCCGAGCCGCCCGCCGGAGGAGGTCGCAGGGCTCGTGCCCGATCTCGACGCCGACGAGGTCCGCCGGATCTGGCGCGAGTCGCGGGGCGGCCTGATCCTGGCCGTCGGGCACGTCGGCAACAACGAGGCGGTCGCCGCGGCGATCGCCCATCACGGGATGCCGATCAGCGTGGTGGCCGACGATTCGGCGTTCCCGGAGATCTTCGAGATCCTCCGCCGTCAGCGCGAGGGCTGGGGCGTGAAGATCATCGCGTGGCGCAACCTGCGCGAGATCTTCGGGGTCCTCCGCCGACGCGAGATGCTCGGGCTGCTGGTCGACTGGGGGTATCGCTCGGACGGCATCCCGGTGCGGCTGTTCGGCGAATGGACCGCGCTCCCGGCCGGCCCGGCGACCCTGGCCGCGAAGACCGACTCGCGCATCTTGCCGATCACCATCAGGCGCCAGCCGGGCGACACGTTCCACGTGTCCTGGTCCGACCCGATCGAGCTGGCATCAGCCGATCCGGCGGAACTCCAGCGCGCGACCCAGGCGCTGGCCGATGCGCTCGCCGCGACCATCGCTGCCGCACCCGACCAGTGGTACAGCTTCAAGCCCATCTGGCCGTCGTCCGAGGCCGAGACGGCCGATCTCGAGCGGCGCGCGACCCTCATGCAGGGCGGGGTCGCCGATCCGGGTCCAGCACCCGAGTTCGCCTGATCGTGCGCGCCCTCGGCCGCCGGCTCCGCGGGCGCGCGCTGCGCGCCGCCTCGTGGCTGGTGTGCCGCCTTCCGGAACGGCCCCTCCTCGCGCTGGCGGAACTCGGTGGCGACGTCTGGTACCGCGCCACGCCCGATCGGGCGGCGCAGGCGCGGCGCAACCTGGCTCGGGTGGCTGGCTGGCTGGCGGCGCACGATACGGGCACGTCGCTGGCCCGAGCGGCCGCCCACGACCAGCGCGCGCTCGAGCGCCTGGTGCGGCTGGCGTACCGGCATGCGGCCCGCTACTACCTCGAGGTGATGCGGGCTCCGGCGATGGCCGGGGCCGGGTTGCAGCAGCGGATCGAGATCGTGACCCCGGACACGGTCGAGGACGCCTTCCGGCCCGGCCGGCCGGCCATCTTCATCGGGCTGCATTTCGGGGCGATCGAGCTGCCCGCCCTGTACCTGGCGTCCAGGGCCGGCTCAGCGGTCGGGCCGATGGAGACGCTCGACGATCCCGACCTCCAGGACTGGTTCGTCCGGACCCGCGGGTCGGTCGGCCTGCGCATCGTCGGCCTGCGTGAGGCGCGGCGCGAGCTGACGGCCGCGCTTCGGGCGGGCACGTCCGTGGGGCTGGTCGGTGACCGGGACCTGACCGGCGGCGGGACGCTGACCGAGCTGTTCGGGGCGCCGGCCCGCCTGCCCCTCGGACCGGCGCTACTCGCGATCGAGACGGGGGCGCCTGCCTACGTCGCGGCTGTCCGACGCTCGACGCCCGGCCACTACGTCGGCCGTCTCGAAGCGGTCGACGTCCCGCCCGAGGGATCTCGCCGCGAGCGCGCCACCGCGGCGACGGTCTCCATCGCCCGTGCGTTCGAACGCGTGATCTCCGATGCGCCCGAGCAGTGGTGGGCCGTCTTCTTTCCGATCTGGCCGGACCTCGCCGGCGGCCGGGAGCGTGACGCGCGCGGCAGCACCCCACCACCCGTGGACGCCGCGCCGTGAGCGAGTCGCTCGGGCCCGCCGTGAGCCAGCCGCTCGGTCGCGCCGATCTCCACATCCACACGGTCGCGTCGGACGGCATCGCCGATGTCGTGTCCATCGTCGAGCACGTCGCCGCGGCCGGCCGGCTCGACGTCATCGCCATCACCGATCACGAGCGGATCGACGCGGCAGTCGCGGGGCGAGCGATCGCGCAGGACCGGGGTCTGCCACTCGAGGTCGTGGTCGGCGAGGAGGTGACGACCCTGGGCGGGCACCTTCTGGCCCTGTTCGTCGATCGCCGGATCGCCCCCTATCGCTCGCTCGCGCGGACCATCGCCGACGTCCATGAGGCCGGGGGCCTCGCGATCCCGGCCCACCCGCTCGTGCCATATCCGCTATGCGCCCAGGGCTGGGTCCTCCGGCGGCTGCTCGACGACCCTGACCCCGCGGTCCGACCCGACGGGCTGGAGACATTCAACCCGACGGCGCTCGGACGGCCGTGGCACGATCGGGTCGTGCGCTTCGCCGACGATCACGGACTGGCGCGTGTCGGGAACAGCGACGCGCACGCGCTCGATGCGGTCGGTGCGGGCTGGACGACGTTCCCTGGGCGGACCGCCGACGAGCTGCGGGCCGCGATCGCCGCCCGGACGACCGACCATGGCGGCGCGTTCCACGGGACCGCCGGCCAGTTCGGCGTCTTCGGTCGACAGCTCCGCAAGCGCGCGGTCGACGCTCGCGACGAGGTCGTCGGCCGGGTCCGCCGGTCGGGTACCGGACGGGACCATGGCTACCCCGGCGGCCGCGCCCGGCCCCCGCAGTACGAGCCGTCTGCGGAGCGC
>DATBMM010000140.1:0-7530 GCA_036554825.1 Candidatus Limnocylindrales bacterium | reverse complement strand
CGCGCGGCGCGAGCTTCCGGAACCAGATGTTCGGGAAGCTGGTCGCGATGTGGAGGTGCTTGCTGAACGGCAGATAGATCAGGAACGCCGCGACGAGCGCGATGTGCGCCCACCACATGACCGCGAACAGGGTCTGGTTGGCCTCGGTCGAGAAGGCCGCGCGGAACGGACCGGCGAGGGCCGCCGAGACGAAGGCACCCGGCTGGTCGCCATGGGCCGCGAACTCGAATGTCTCGGCCAGGACCTCGGTCAGCACCACCCCGCCGATCATCGACAGGATGATCAGCGCGTCGCGGTTGTACGTGAGGCGACGTGGCCTCGTGATCAGCCGACGGACGAACGCCCACGCGATCGAGACGAGGACGATGACCGCGACGACGTTCTGCATCGCGCTGACGAGCGTCCACAGCAGCCCGTCGAACGGGATCGAGACGATCTGCTCGATGATGCCGCCGGTCACGATGTTGGCCGTGCCGATGGTCAGCAGGACGAACCCCCAGAAGATCCCGGCGTGCATGAGCCCGGCGCGCCAGTCCTTGAACATCTTGGTCTGGACGAACGCGTACTCGATGAGCCCGACGAAGCGGCGCGGGATATCGGAGAAGGGGTTCGGGCCTTCGGCGCGGACGGCGGCGAACACCCGCAGGTGCCGTGCCATCGCGAGCACGAACAGCACCATGGCGCCCCAGAACAGCGGGAAGACGAGCGGGTAGTAGGGGACGTCGACGAACGGGCCGAAGAGCGTCATCGACCGCCGCCTCCGGTCGATGGCGTCGCGACCTCGTGGTCGAACGGGCCCGCCAGGGTCTCGAGGGCGTGCTCGAGGACCGGCTCGATCGCCGCCAGCGACTCGAGCGCGCCGGTCGGACTGCCGGGCAGGTTGACGATCAGCGCCCGACCGGCGACACCCACGACGCCCCGCGACAGGTCGGCGAACGGCGTCGTCCGCCGACCGGCGGCTCGCATCGCCTCCGCCAGCCCCGGGACCTCGTAGTCGATGGCGTCGCGGGTCGCCTGCGGCGTCACGTCGCGCGGCGTCAGCCCCGTGCCGCCCGTCGTGATGATGAGCTCGTGCGACGCGGACGACGCCCGCAGGACGTCGGTGAGCGCCTCGCGCTCATCGGGCAGCACCGCCCGCTCCACGCTGAAGCCGAGTGCCTCGAGCCGCTCCCCCACGCCGGCGCCCGAGGTGTCGTCGCGGACGCCCTCGTTCACGCGGTCGCTGGCAGTGATCACGAGCGCGCGCCTCACGTCGATCGACGGCCCCCGCCCCGCGGACGCGACCCCCGTCCGATCCGGCCGGCCGTCCGTGCCCCCGGCCGACGGCCAGGCCGTGGCGATGCGCCATCACCCGGCTCGCGGATCCAGTCGCCGCTCTTGCCGCCGCTCTTGGCCACCAGCCGGACCTCGCCGATGCTCACCCCACGTTCCACGCCCTTGACCATGTCGTACACGGTCAGAGCGGCGATCGACGCCGCGGTCATCGCCTCCATCTCGACCCCGGTCTGGCCGGTCGTGGCCGCCTCGGCCCGGATGCGCAGCGCGCTCGCGGCGCGATCCGGGGTGATCGTCACCTGGAGGTCGGTCAGGGGGAGCGGATGGCAGAGCGGGATCAGGTCGCTGGTCCGCTTGCCGCCCATCACGCCGGCGAGCTCGGCGACGCCCAGCACGTCGCCCTTGGTGCCGCCGCCGTCGATGATCAGGCTGAGCGTCTCGTCCGACATCGTCACCGTGGCCTCGGCGACGGCCCGGCGCGAGGTCACCGGCTTGTGCGAGACGTCGACCATGCGCGGCCGACCGCTGCGGTCGACGTGCGAGAGCCGGCGTCGTTCGGCCCGCGGTGCCGGCGACCGACCCGCCTTGGGATCCATCACCTCCCGAGGATAGCGGCCCTGACGGCGCTCGGGCGCGCTGGAGTGGCGAGCCGGAGTCGCGACCGGGTCGACGGTGCCGAGTCGGTCGTCACCCGGTCCGTCAGGCGCGGTCGAGCCACCAGAGCGCGACCTCGGCGCCAGCGGGCAACGTGTCATCGGCTTCGGGGATGACCGCGAGCGCGTCGGCCGTCGCGAGGGCCGACAGCACATGGCTGCCCTGACCCCCGGCCCCGCCCGCCAGCCGGGCCGTGACCCGGCCGCGGTCGTCGCGCCGCGGCGAGCCGTCGCCGTCGCGCGCCACCGTGACCCGGATGAACGCGCGCCGGCCGCTCGATTTCGAGACGTCCTCGACCAGGACGGCGCGGTCGACGGAGCGGTACAGGGCGTCGTGGCGGTGGCCGGCCAGTCGCCGGAGCGCGGGCCGGACGAACAGTTCGAACGTCACGAACGTCGAGACCGGGTTGCCAGGCAGCCCGAACAGGAGGGTCGCCGGGCGGGCTGGATCGTTGCCATCGTCCCCGGGCGCGCGGGCCGTGCCGAAGGCGAACGGCTTGCCGGGCTGGACGGCGACCCGCCACAGGTCGATGCGGCCGAACTCCTCGAACGCATTCCGGACCACGTCGTACGGACCGACCGAGACCCCACCCGACACGATGATCGCCTCGGCGCCGGCGACCAGTCCGGCACAGATGCGCGAGCGGACGTCGTCGAAGTGGTCGGTGGCGATGCCGAGGTCGTCGGCCTGGCCGCCGGCCGCCTCGACCATCGCCCGCAACGCGGGCCCATTCGCGTCCGGGATGCCGGCCGGACCGAGCGCGGCGCCGCGCCCACGGACCTCGTCACCCGTGGCCAGGATGCCGACGCGCGGTCGGCGATGGACATGCAACGTCTCGACGCCGACGCCTGCGGCGAGCCCGATGACGGCGGGTGTCAGCACGGTGCCCGCCTCGATGATCGGCGTCCCAGCGGCAAGATCGCTGCCCTGCCGGCGGATCGAGCCGCCGCCAAGGACCCGGGCGTGGGCGGCGATGCATGGTGGCAGCGGGCCGGTCGCGTCCCGCCCTCGCTCACCGGCGACCGCGCCGTTCGCGTCGAGCGGCGTCGTCGCTTCCACGGGGATCACGGCATCTGCCCCGGGCGGGACGGGCGCGCCGGTCGCGATGCGGATCGCCGTGCCGCGCCGGACCTCGGTATCGGGCGGCTGTCCCGCGCGCACCTCCCCGATGACCTCGAGCGTCGCGGGCGCCTCCTCGCTCGCCGCCTCGGTGTCCCCAGCGTGGACCGCATAGCCGTCCATCGCCGAGTTGTCCCAGGGCGGCAGGTCCAGCGGGCTCGACACGCGTTCCGAGGCGACCCGTCCCAGCGCCTCCGCCAGCCAGACGACCTCGGGCACGGTCGGGCCGGCGATGGCCGCGAAGACCTGCTCGCGCGCCTCCTCGACGCTGAGGAGCCGGTCCGCGCTCACGAGTGCGAGCCCTGGAGTCTGGCAGCCGCCTGCACGGCGGCCGTCGCACGCGACAGCCGGCGGGTCGCCACGGCCGCGACGAGGATCGCCAGTACGGCGCTCACGACGCCGACGGCGATGGCCGTCTCCTGCCAGAACGTGAAGGGGAAGAGTTGGACCAGCCGCTCAGTCCTCGGATCGAAGGTGTAGGAACCGCCCGCGAAGAACAACCGATGGAAGGTCTCGAACAGGGCCTCGAAGGCGACGACGGCGATCACGCCAGCCAGCGCGAGGCCGGCGACGAGCCCGACGGCCCCGCCACGGACCGCGCGCCACGTGGCGCGTCGCAGCTCCCCGTGCCGGCGCGTAGCGACGACCGCCGCGGCCACGGCCGCCAGGATCGTCACGGCGAAGAAGCCGATGAATACGCCCCGCACATCGCGCATGTGGGCGCGCTCCCGCTCGTTGAGCACCGGTTCCCCCGCGACCTCGACGTCGAAGTCGGGCGGCCCGACGACGAGGTCGCCGAGGATGGCGTCGGTCGCCGTCCGAAGCTCGGTCTCGCTGTAGCCGGTCCACGCGGTGGCCTGCGCGCGGCCCTGCTCGAAGGCCACCCACAGTGGGTTCAGGAACAGCGGGATCGTCAGGGCGACGAGCGCGAGCGCCGTCGCGAGACCGATCCAGACGTCGGCGATCCGGCTCAGGGGCGTACGCACCCGGGCATCGTAGCCCGAACCCGCCGCTACTCCTCCTCGAGGGTCTTGGCCTGCTCCCACCAGCCGGTGACGATCAGGTCGGCCGGTGGCTCGCGCTTGAGCTCGGTCGCAGCGCGGGCCAGCCGCTCCTGGAAGTCCTCGAGCCGCAGGTCGAGGATGTCGCGCAGACCCTCGATGCCGGCCTGGACCATGAGCTGGTGGTCGTCCGGCCCGAAGCTCGCGAGGTTCAGCATGAGCGCCTCGTCGCGCCATTCGAGGACGTCGTTCGTCGTCGCATCGACCTGATCGGCCAGGTATTGGCGCCTGGTCGGCGTCTCGGACCGCTCCAACAGGAGGCCCGTCGTGAACGTGCCCTGCTTCTCGAGGCGGGCGAGATGGGCGGGCTCGATGCGGGTCAGCTCGGTGATCGGCGGCATGTGCCCATTATCGAACGGGATGACGTGGCGGAGCATGGCCGACCTGCAGCCGTCGTTCGATGGGTTCGTCAACGGCCTCAAGCAGCGCGCCGAGGCGAGTCGACCCCGTTAGCGGCGCGATCGCGGCCCGAGCATCGGACCGACCGGTTCGCCGGCGGCAGCGGCGGCGATGAGCCTGTCGAGGCGGCGGGCGCGCGTCGCGGGCTGTTTCGCGCTCGAGATCCAATGGGTGATGGCCTTGCGGTATGACGGCGGACGTCGGTCCCAGTCGGCCCAGGCAGCCGGGTTCGCCTTGATCGCCGCGGTCTCGACGTCCGTGAGCGCCGCCGTCTCCCGCTCGTACGCGTAGATCGCCGTCTTCTCCGGCGTGCGTGCCTCGAACGCCGCCAGACCAGCCGGCCGCATCCGTCCCTGCCTGGTCAACTCGGCGACCTTCTGCACATTGATCGCGCTCCAGGTGCTGCCCTTGCGACGCGGCGTGAAGCGCTGTGCGGAGCGCTCCGCATCGAGCGAGTAGCGGACGCTATCGATCCAGCCGACGCAGAGCGCCTCATCCACGGCCTCCGACCAGCTGATCGTCGGCCGGCCGGTCGCCTTCTTGTGATAGCCGAGCCACAGCTCCGTCGCGGTCCGGTGGTTGGCGTCGAACCAGTCGCGCAGCTGCTCTGGACGTTCGAAGAAGCGGACGTCGCGGACGTCCGGTCTGGACGTCATGTCGCGGCCGCCTCACGGAGCAGCTCCCATGCCCGCTCGACGTGGCGCGGCTCGGTCCGCAGGTTGCCGACCGAAAGTCGGATCGTGAATCGCCCGGCCAGCCGCGTGTGCGACAGGAAGACCTCGCCGCTGCGGTTGACGGCTTCCATGACCTTCGCATTGCGGGTGTCCAGCTCATCCTCCGTCATCCCGCCCGGGTCCCAGCGAAAGCACACCGTCGAGAACGGGACCGGGGCCAGCCGCTCCCAGTCGGGCGCCTCGTCGATCCAGCCGGCGAACGCCTCCGCCATCCGGATGTGCCGCTCGATGCGATCGCGCAGACCGTCGAGCCCGAACCAGCGCAGCTGCATCCAGAGCTTGAGTGCCCGGAATCGCCGGCCGAGTTGTGGCGTGAACTCGTTGAAGTCGCGGACCGGCGCCTCTCGATCCAGGGTGCGCAGGTACTCCGGGACGAGACTGAACGCCGCCCGCAG
This sequence comes from Candidatus Limnocylindrales bacterium, assembly GCA_036554825.1. GTDB lineage: Bacteria > Chloroflexota > Limnocylindria > Limnocylindrales > CSP1-4 > SPCO01. The sequence continues at coordinate 1,893 of DATBMM010000140.1, read as the reverse complement.
GTCGGCCATGCGCGGCGTCAGCAGCAACGACGCGTCGAGCGGCGTGAACAGCCACTTGTGTGGGTTGACCACGATCGAGTCGGCGCGCTGCCAGCCGGCGAACGGACCCCGGCGCTCCGGGATGATCGCGACCGCCCCGGCATAGGCGGCGTCGACGTGGAGCCACAGACCCTCGTCCGTGGCGATGTCGGCGATGGCATCGACCGGGTCTATCGCCGTCGACGACGTGGTCCCGACGGTGGCGACGACCGCGATCGGTCGACGGCCGGCCTGTCGGTCGTCACGGATGGCGGCGTCCAGCGCGTCGGGGCGCATCGCGAAGGCGTCGTCGACCGGGATCCGGACCAGACCCTCGCGGCCGATGCCCAGTGTCATGCACGCCTTCTCGATCGAGCTGTGCGCCTCCTCCGAGGCGTACACGCGGATGGCCGGTACGTCCGGCCGGCCGGCAAGACCGCGCGCCGCCACGTCGAGGCCGGCAGCTTCGCGGGCCGCGGCGAGGGCGATCAACGAGGACGTCGAGGCGGTGTCGGTCAGCAGGCCATCGAACCGTTCGGGCAAGCCGAGCGCCTGGCGCAGCCAGTCGACCACGACCTCCTCGAGCTCGGTCCCGATGGGCGACGTCCGCCACAGCATCGGGTTCTGGCCGATGGCGGCCGTGAGCATCTCGCCGAGGATCCCCGGGCCGGACGCGGTCGTTGCGAAATAGGCGAGGAATCCCGGATGCTGCCAGTGGGTCGCGTTGGGGGCCACCAGCCGCTGGTAGTCCGCCAGGATCGCGTCGATGGCTTCCGGTGTCGCGGGTGGCTCGTCTGGGAAGAGGGGCCGGAGCGTCCCGGGCTCCACCGAGGGAAAGACGGCATATTCCTCGACCCGCTCGAGGTAGTCGGCGATCAGGTCGGCGACGACGTGCGCGGCGGCGCGGAAGGCGGCCGGATCCATGTCGCCTTGCGTATCGTCCTGGGCATGCTCGAGGACCTTTCGCGTGGCCGTCAGATCGACTCCCCGACCTGCGACAGGATCGTGCTGACCTGGCTCCCGAGAGCGATCAACGCCACGATGCTCACGATCGACACGACGACGAGGATGACCACGATCGCGAGACAGGCGTAGGCGAGTCCGGTGCCGGCATCCGCGGGCCGGACGACCGCCGAGTTCGCGAACTTGTCGTGAAGGCCCTGTTTCGTGGGGCTGGTCGCGGTCGTGATCAACAGGACGATCGTCCAGATCAGGAGCAGCCCACTCGACAGCAGGCCGACCGTCACGGTCACCCCCAAGAGGTTCAGCCAGTCACCGATCCCCAACCAGCGCCGGACCGCCTGCGACAGCGTCAAAGGTCGCCCGTCGAAGGCGTTCCCGACCTGGATCCTGAAGAGGCGCTGACCCAACGTCGCCCGGCGGCCACCTGACCAGGAGGCGATGAAGTACAGCGCGCCGATCAATGAGGCCAGGATCGTGTACTCGGTCGTCAGGAAGACCTCGTCTCCCTGCGGTCCGGCTGCGTCCATCGGCGTGACCCAGCCGAGCGGCTCGGCGATGATGCTGGTCACCAGTCCGAGGATGACTAAGTCGATCACGTAAGCGACGAAGCGCGACGGGGTGTCAGAAAGGACGAGGCCCGGCGCGACCTCCTGCCGGGCGGCAACCGGGGCGGCCCAGCCGACGCTCGGCGGGAGCGGCGCGCCGCTCGACGGGCTATCCGGCGCGGCCGGGGGTGGCGTCACCATCCCAGACACGGTCGGACCACCCGTTGTCGTGGAGGCCACGGGCGGCGTGTATGGCGCCGTGACGGCACCCGGATCGGGCTGGGCGGGGTCGTCGGAGGGGTCTGGCTCACCAGGACCGCGCGGGCCGCTCGTCATATCGAGTTCGTGGGCAACCCTTCGATGTACT
>DATBMM010000138.1:0-11268 GCA_036554825.1 Candidatus Limnocylindrales bacterium | reverse complement strand
GAGGGTGTTCTCGGTCGCGATGGTGACCGATGTGCCGGACACGAGCTCGCAGGTCTCCGAGAGGACCTCGGCCGTCCGCCGCAGGTCGCCGTCCGTCCGGATCTCGCCCGCCCGGAAGCTCGGCAGGAAGACGAGTGGGACGCCCATGTCCAGCGCGGCGTCGATGGCGATGCGGATCGACAGTGCGCATCGATCGGCGGTGGCGGAGCCCTTGGGACTCCCGAGACCGAGGTCGTTCAGGTCACCCGGCGAGAGCGCGTCGATCCGGACCTCGGCCTCCGACGCGGCCCGCACGTAGGCGGCACGTACCCCATCGCCGTCCAGGCGCCACCGGCCGTCGAGCGCACCGGAGCTCAGGTGGATCGAGCGGAATCCGAGCTCCGCCGCGCGGAGGATGGTCTCCGGGCCGTCGCCGTCGAGCGACCACTGCGTCACCCCGTACCTGATCTCCGGCTGCATCCACGGAGCGTAGCGCCGACACGCGGCGGCCGGCTCCCAGGAGCGCTCGCCGTATCATCGCCCGCGTGATCCCTGTCGACCCGGGCCTCAGCGGCTCTCGCCCCTCGACGGTCCGCCTCCGGCGGCTGCCGGCGGCGGTCGCCGCGACGCGCCCGATCGACGCGGCCGAGGGCTTCCGCGACCTGCCCGGCCTCGCCCTGCTGGAGAGTGCGCGGCCGGGTCGCAACGCCCGATGGACCTACTTGACGGCTGACCCGGTGGCCGTGCTCGAGACGCCCGCCGGCGGACCCGACCCGTTCGTCGTCTCCCGCCGGCTGCTGGGGAGGATGGATCCCGCGCGGCTGGCCGATCCCGCTGCCCCACCGTTCACCGGCGGGCTCGCTGGGTACCTCGGCTACGACCTCGGGCACCTCCTCGAACGGCTGCCGTCGATCTCGCTCGACGACCAGGGGCTGCCGCCCCTCCGACTCGCGCTCCATGACTGGGTCGTGGCCTGGGACCGCCGGACCGGCACGGCGTGGATGGCTGGTCGAGCCGTCGACGGCGATGTCCGACGCTTGGCTCGACGGCTCGACGACGTGCACGCGCGCCTCACGACACCGCGGACGGCCGATCCGCGCGCCGCCGACGCGCGCGGCGCCGAGGCGCGCGACGCCGAGGCGCGCGACGCGGCCGACGCCGCGCCGCTGGCCTTCCGCTCTGGGTTGTCCCGGGAGGCCTACGAGGCTCGCGTCGAGGCGATCCGCCAGCACATCGCGGCCGGCGATATCTATCAGGCGAACCTCACGCGGCGCCTGGAGACGGCCTTCGACGGGGACCCATGGGCCCGCTATCGGCGGCTCCGGACCGGCGACCCGTCGCTGTTCTCGGCGTACCTCGACCTCGGACCATCGCCCGAGACCGGGCGTCCGCGAGCACTGCTCTCCGCCTCGCCCGAGCCGTTCCTGTCGCTCGACGCGACCGGTGTCGTCGCGACCGATCCCATCAAGGGCACGCGTCCGCGTGGGCGCGACCGGGCGGAGGATCGCGCGCTCGCGTGCGAGCTCCTGGCCAGCGCGAAGGACCGGGCCGAGAACGTGATGATCGTCGACGTCCTGCGCAACGACCTGGGTCGGGTCTGCCTGCCCGGGACCGTCCGCGTCCCCCGCCTGTGCCGGCTGGAGCGGACGGCCGCCGTCCAGCACCTGGTGTCGACCGTGACCGGGCAGCTCGCCCCGGGCCGCGACGCCTTCGACCTGCTGGCTGCCAGCTTTCCCGGTGGATCCATCACGGGCGCGCCGAAGATCCGCGCGATGGAGCTGCTCGAGGGCCTGGAGCCCGTCCGGCGCGGTCCGTATACGGGCGCGCTCGGCTGGATCGGCCCAGATGGCGCGATGCAGACGAGCATCCTCATCCGGACCTTCGTCGCCGACGGGCGACGACTGACCCTCCACGTCGGCGGTGGCATCACCTGGGGCAGCGACCCGGCCGCCGAATGGGAGGAGACTGTCGCCAAGGCCCGCGGTCCGCTCGGCGCGATCGGTGGTGAGGCGGTCGCGTGACGTCGCGGGAGGGCCAGCCCGGTCACGTCTGGGTCGACGGCATGCTGTACCCGGCCGCCGAGCGGCACCTCTCGGTCTTCGACCGTGGCTTCCAGCTCGGTGACGGCGTCTTCGAGACGCTTCGGGCGCGCGGCGGTCGTCCGGCGGAGATCGAGGCGCACGTGGCCCGCCTCCATCGATCCGCCGCCGGCCTCGACATCCAGCTTCCAGCGGACGTCGACGCGAGACTCGCCGCCGGCATCGAGGCCCTGCTCGCCGCCGACGGGCTCGACGGCCCGGATGGCGACGCCTCGATCCGGATCACGGTCTCGCGTGGCGTGTTTCGGACGCGCGGCGTGCTGCCCCCGAACGAGGACGCGCCGGCGACGATCGCCATCCAGGCCTGGCCGGTCGTCGACACTCCCGTCGGCCACCTCGAGAAGGGCCTCCACCTCGTGACCTCTGCGGTCCGGCGCGACCCGCGCAACCCGCTCGCGACCCTCAAGACGACGTCCCGCGCGGAGTACGTCTATGCGCGCCTCGAGGCGCGCCGGGCGGGGGCCGACGACGCGCTGTTCCTCACCACCGACGGCCTCCTGTCCGAGGGGACGTCGGCCAACCTGTTCCTCGTCCGCCAGGCGGCCGACGGCGTGCGCGAGCTGGCGACGCCGTCGCTCGACTGCGCGATCCTGCCCGGCACGACCCGGTCGTGGCTGCTCGACTGGGGGGCACGCTCCGGCCTGCGCCCGGTCGAGGGTCACCTCCGGCCCGAGGACCTGGCCGCGGCCGACGAGGCATTCCTGTCGTCGAGCGTGGCCGGGATCCTGCCCGTGACGTCCTTCGATGGCGCATCGATCGGTGATGGGCACCCGGGTCCATGGACGCTGCGGGCGCGAGCCGATCGCGAAGCGATGCTCCGGGACACGCCGACCGATGTCGCGGTCGATGCTGGGGCGGTGCCCCGGTGACCCGAGACGAGTTGATCGCCCGGACGCGACAGCGCATCGAGGAGGGGGAGCGGCTGGTCGCCGACCCGTCGATGGACGCGCTGCGCACCTGGCTGCAGCTGTCCGACGACTTGCTCGCGACCGCGTGGGGCAGCATGGATCGGTACCACCTCGCCTTGTTGATGGTGGGCAAGCCGACGGCGATCGTGCGGGGCCGGCCGATGACCCCCGCCGAGGAGGCGGATTACGTGCGCGAGGTGGCGACCCAGAAGACCGCCGCGCTCCGGATGAGCCTCGACGCGGTCGAGCGGCAGGGGATGCCATTCGTCGGCGAATCGGGTGGCCTGGGCCACGGATCGCCGGTCGATGCGGCGTCCGGAGGGCGCTCGCCGGATCGACCACCCGACCGCGCCGGCCTGCCGCCCGACCCGACGCTCGCCGACCGCCTGGCCGAGGCGCGTCGCCGTGCCGACGCCCACCGGGACCACGGGGAGCGCCGCGCGCCGCGCCCCGACCGGATGCAGCGGTGACGTCGGCGACCGACCTCGTGCCCGCGGTCGGCGGCACCCGGAGCATCCGCCGGCCGGACGCGATCGCGACCGAGTATCTGCTCCTCGGTCTCCGGTTCGACCAGCACCTGCCGGGACTCATCGACGGCTACTACGGGCCGGCCGACCTGAAGGCGCAGGTCGACACCGCACAGCTCACGCCGCCGCCTCGGCTCCTCGACGACGTCGCGGCGCTCGCCGCCCGCGTCTCGACCGAGGTGCAGATCCCGGAGCGGCGGGAGTGGCTCGGCTCCCAGCTCGCGGCGCTCGAGGCGCATGCCCGCGCGCTGGCCGGGGAGCCGTTGCCGTACATCGACTATGTCGAACGGTGCATGGGCTTCCGGCCGAGCCGGCACGACGATGACGGGTTCGCGTCGGCGATCGACGAGATCGAGCGGCTCCTGCCCGGGACGGCCCCGGTCGCGGACCGGCTGACAGCCTTCGACCGGCATCTCGAGATCCCGATCGATCGGATCCCCGAGGTCGCCGACTGGCTGCTGGATCGGTTCCGCGGGCGCGCGGCGGAGTCGTTCGGGCTGCCCGACGGAGAATCGCTCCGGGTGGCCGTCGTCCGGGATCGACCCTGGATCGCCTACGACTGGTATCTCGGCGGACGGCGATCGCGCGTCGAGATCAACGCCGACCTGCCCGTCACCGCGCCAGACCTCATCGTCACCCTGGCCCACGAGGCGTACCCGGGTCACCATCTGGAGGGGGCGTGGCACGAGGCCGACCTCGTCGACGGGCACGGACGCCTGGAAGCGTCGATGATCCTGACGAACACGCCCGAAGGGCCGGTCAGCGAGGGTCTCGCGCGCTACGGGACGCGGTTCGCCTCGCCGCTCGACGAGCGCGCCGAGCTCATCGTCGAGGTCCTGCAGCGGGCAGGCGCGGCGATCGCGGACGACCGCGAGGCAGCACGCGATGCCGCGGCCCGAGCGGTCGGGCTGATCGAGCCGCGGAACCGACTCGATGCCGCCACTGACGAGGCGGCGCTACGCCTCTACGCGGACGGCGCCTCGCATGACGAGGCGCTCGCCTATCTGCTCGAGGTGGGGCGCTATCCCGCGGACGTCGCCGCCAAGCGTCTGGAGTTCATCGAGGACCCGCTCTCACGCCTGTACGTGTTCGCGTACGAGGAGGGCGAGGCGCTCGTCGCGTCGTGGGTCGAGACAGCCGAAGCGCCCGACCAGGTCGGGCGCTTCGGCCGCCTCCTCCATGAGCAGGTCACGCCCGGTCGGCTGCTCCGTGAGCGGGCGTGAGGGCGGCGGCCGTCTCGTCCCGTCGTGACCCGCGACCGGCGAGCCACGCCATCGCGAACCCGGCCGCCGAACCGGCGAGGACGGACAGGGAGATCACGGCGAGCAGTGGCAGGCCACCGGCGCCCTCGAGCGCGTCGACCCGTGCGGCGAGCGCATCACGCTCCGCGACCAGGGCCTCCGTCTTCGCGGAGAGGTTGTCGATCCGCGTCCGGTAGGTATCGTCCTGCAGGTTCAGTCGCTCGACGTCCTGGCCGAACCGCTCGCTCATCGAGTTCGTGACGTCGATCTTGGCCTGGTCGATCGCCGACAACACGGACGAGGGATCGAACGGCGGGATCGCGCCGGTCTTCGTCAGCACCGTCATCCGCACGGGGACGTGCTCGCTCTCGAGGTTCTGCAGCGTGACCTGCCAGCTCCAGTAGCCGGCCTCCGGGATCGTCGCCGTGGCGACGAAATGGCCGTCCGGGCGATCGTTCTTCGCGACGACGTCGAACCGCTCGCCCGAGCTGCTGTTGGTGAACCGGACGGTCGCGCTCTCCCATGGTGCCGGCGTCTCGCCGTGCTGCATCACGCGGAACCCGACCTCGACGGACGACCCGGCGCGCGGGGTGATGGTCTGGCCGTCCGCCACGATCTCGGCCCAGCCGCCGGCCGCGGCCGGGACGGCGAGGACGAGCAGCATGGCGGTCGCGGCGACGATGGCAGCGAGCCTGCGGATCATCGGTGACTCCTTCCGAGGACAGGTCGGACAGCTGACCCTGTGTGCCCTCCTACACCTGTCGGGACCGGATGGTTCCCGCGCCGTTCGTCCGCGTCGGGGCGCGGTCGGCGCGTGCTCAGATGTCGCGGATGAAGACCACCCGGTCGTCGCCGTCGCCGTCGTAGTCCGCGTAGGCCGGCGTGCCGTACAGGTTCTGCGTCCCCGGGCCGTCGTCGACGCGGAACCCGATGGCCCGGTGGAACGCGACGCTCTGGCGGTTGCCCGGCCAGGTGATCGCCGTGACCCTGTGGATGCCCCGCGACGCGAGGTCGTCGAACACCCGCTGATAGAGCGACCGACCGATGCCGGCCCGTCGCCGGTTCGGGTCGGCGGCCACCATGTGCACGTAGCCGGTGGTCGGGTCGTCCTGGCTGATGAACGCGATGATGAAGCCCGCCAGCGTGCCGCGGTCGTCCTCGGCGATCCAGGACGTCCCCGTGAAGTGCTGGAACCACAGGCGCGGCAGCAGGGACCGCATCCGCCGACCACCCCACCATTCGTCGACCCGGCCGACGATCCGTTCGTGGTCGGCCTCGGTCGGGCGTCGGAAGTGGAGCTCGCCCGGCTCGCTCATGACGTCCGCCACCACGCCAGCGCCCCGGCGATCGCGAGCTGGGCCGGCACGAGCCAGCCGAAGACCTCGCCGAGGTAGGCGATGAGGTCGAGCGTCCCGCCCTCTTGGCGGGCCACCAGCCACAGCCCAAGCTGTCCGAGCGCGACGCCGGCCACGGCGATGGTCCCGGCGACGAAGCGGCGCTGCCCTCGACCGATGCCGGGCTCCTCGGCAGGCGGCCCGCCGCTCGGCCCCGAGCCTGGTCCGAACACCGCCGCCACGACCCAGCCGAGCACGGCGGCGATGACCAGGAGGCCCGCCGTGACCGCCAGCAGCCCACCGGCGATCGTGATGGCGATCGCACCGCCGAGCGCGGCCACGACCGCACCGAGGGGCCCTCGGTCCCGCGACGGACCGTCGGGGAGCATCGGACTCGGCGGATCGGGGCGGTAGCGGTCGGACGGCGGTCGTTCGAGCCGACGCTCGCCAGGGGCCTGGTCCGGAGGACGGTCATCCATCGGCGCCATCGTATCCGCGGCCCCGCAGACGACGGGCTGCGGCGAACGCTAGACTCCGCTGAGTGAGTCACCCCAGCCTGGGACGCCCGCCGCGCGACTTCACGGCCGGTTCGCCGAGCGCGGCCCGGCACGTCCGCGACGCCGTCGAGAGCCTCGCCGCCCGCGCGCTCGAAAGCGCGGTCGAGCGCGACCCGACGCTCAGGACGCGGTACGACGAGGTGGGCCTGCGGCAGCGCCTTCGGGACGCACAGCTCCTCGCGGAGCGGATCGCGCTGGCCGTCGCCGCCGGTGACGGCGCGCCGGCTCGCGAATACGCGGACTGGACGTCGATCGTCTACCGCCGCAAGCGGGTGCCGCTCGACGACCTCATCAACCTGTGCGAAGGGCTGCGCCTCGCGCTGCCGTCGGTGATCGACGGCGAGGCGTTGGCGGTCGGGCAGGCTGCGATCGACGACGCGATCGCGCAGTACCGCTGGCATCGTCGGCTGGCGGGCGACGCGCGCAAGCGGAATGCCTTCCTGCAGTTCATCTACAAGGGCGCCTGAGGGTGACCATCAAATGGGTCCAGCAGGACCCGCTCGTCATGAACGGCGAACCGTTCTGCTACGGCTCGCGGATCACCGTCCGCCAGCTGCTCGAGATGCGCGCCAACGGCTATGACCTGGCCCGGATCCTGATGGATCACCCGGAGCTGCGGACGGTCGGCGTCGCGGCCGCGTTCACCTACGCCAGCACCCACCGCGATCGGTACGCCGAGTTCTTCGAGGCCGATGGATCGCTGCGGGGTCCTGGCTACACGGAGACCGAGGCGGCCGGCCTGCCGTCCCAATACCGTCTGCCCGGAGTGGTCATCAAGCCGGTCTGAAGGCCTCTTCAGGACTCGGTGCTACGCTGTTCGACGGCATGACCGACACTCGAACCACCGAACCGACCACCGACACCACCGCTGCCGCGCCGGCGTCCGACACTGCGGCGCCGGACGCGCCCGCCTTCGACCCGGAGCGACGGGCGACCGAGCTTGCGATCCTCGACGCGCTGCGGGCCGTCGTCGACCCCGAGATCGGCATGAACGTGGTCGAGCTGGCGTTGATCAAGCAGATCCTGCTCGGCCCCGATTCGACCGAGGTCAAGATGATCCTGACCACGCCGTTCTGCCCCTACGCCGGGTCGATGATCGCCCAGGTCAAGGAGCAGGTGGAGTCGGTCGTGGAGCACGAGGTCAAGGTCACGCTGCTGGCCGAGCGCTGGGACCCGCGCGACGCGGGTCTGATGTGGTGAGCCCGACCGACGGTCGGTGCATAAGGAGCGAGGCATCGTGAGCGATCCACGTCCCACCAATCCGTTCTCGACATCGCCGGTCATCCCGGGCTCGCTGCCGGCGGACGCGACCGCGTCCCCGATCCGCGTGGACGCGGAGACCCAGCGTGCGTACCTCACCCAGGCGTTCGTCTGGATGTTCGCGGGCCTGGCCGTGACGGCGGGGCTCGCCCTCGTCGTCCAGGGCAATGCGCGGCTGCTCGGGTTCGCCGAGGGCAACGTGCTGATCCTGATCATCGCCCAGTTCGCCCTGGTCCTTGCCATCACCTTCGGCATCCGGCGCATGAGCGCGACCCTGGCCCTCGGCGCGTTCTTCGTCTACGCGGCGTCGCTCGGGCTGACGATCGGCCTGATCATCTCGGCGTATACCTCGGCGTCGGTCGTCTCGGCGTTCGTGACGGCGTCCGGGATGTTCGGGGCTGCCGCCATCTACGGCCACGTCACGAAGCGGTCGCTGGCCCGGATCGGCAGCCTGCTGTTCATGGCGATGATCGGGCTGGTGATCGCGATGATCGTGAACCTCTTCCTGCGGAGCGATGCCCTCGGCTGGGTCCTGTCGATCATCGGCGTCGTGATCTTCACCGGTCTGACCGCGTGGCACGTCCAGCGGATCCAGAACGGCGAACTGGCGGTCTACACGGGCTCGGTCGAGAAGGCCGCCGTGATGGGCGCGCTGCTCCTCTACCTCGACTTCGTCAACCTGTTCCTGTTCATGCTCCGCCTCTTCGGCAGCCGCGAGTAAGGCCGTTCGCGGCCGGCTCAGACGACCCGCCGGAGCTGGCGGGCGCGGGTCGTCTTGGCGCGCAGCGCCCGCGCCGCTCGCGGTCGGTCGCGCAGGAGCTCCGCGGCCTGCTCGCCGGGCACCGGCCGGCTGAACAGGTAACCCTGCCCGAGGTCGCAGCCGAGCTCGCGCAGGCGGTCCGCCTGCGACTCGGTCTCGATGCCCTCGGCGACCACCCCGATGCCGAGACCGTGGGCCAGGGCGATGACCGCCTCCACGATCGAGCGGTCGGCCGCGTCGTCGATGCCGGCGATGAACGTCCGGTCGATCTTGATCGTGTCGAGCGGCAGGTGCTTGAGATACGACAGCGACGAATACCCTGTGCCGAAGTCGTCGAGCACCAGCCGCACGCCGAGGTTCCGGATGTCGCCGAGCGCCCGGACGCCCGCGTCGGTCTGGTCCATCAACACGCTCTCGGTGATCTCGAGCTCGAGGGCCTCCGCCGCCAGCCCGGTCCGAGACAGAGCCTTGCCGACGTCCTCGATGAGGTCGTTCTGCGTGAACTGCCGGGCCGACAGGTTGACCGACACGAACAGCAGGGGCGCGCCCTCGCGTGACTCGGTCGCGTTCCAGGCCGCCGCCTGGCGACAGGCGGCGTCGAGCACCCATCGTCCGAGGGGCACGATCAGCCCGGTCTCCTCGGCCATCGGGATGAATGCCAGCGGCGGGACGAGACCACGGGTCGGGTGCTGCCAGCGGACGAGCGCCTCGAAGCCCACGATCTCGCCGGTCGCCAGCGTCACGATCGGCTGGTAGTGGAGACGCAGCTCGTCGCGCGCGAGCGCCTGGCGCAGGTCGCTCTCGAGGTCGAGCCGCTCGAGCGTCTGATCGCTCATCGACGGCTCGAACAGGAAGTGGCGGTGGGCGGTGTCGGACTTGGCGCGGACCATCGCGATCTCCGCCTCGCGGAGCAGTTCCTCCGGCGTCCCGCGGCCGGCCCCGGAGAGCGCGATGCCCATCGATGCGGTCAGGAACCAGTCCCGGCCGTTGAGCGAGAAGGGCTCTCCGAGCTCCGCCGCGATGCGGTCAGCGATGCGATGCGCCTCGGCCGCATCGGCGACGGGATCGAGGACGAGCGCGAACTCGTCGCCACCGAAGCGGGCGACCGTGTCGCCCGGTCGCAGGCTGTGGACCAGCCGCTGGCCGACCGCCATCAGCAGCCGATCGCCGGCCGGGTGGCCGAGGGTCTCGTTGACGACCTTGAAGCGATCGACGTCGAGCAGGATCACGCCGATGACGCCGCTCTCGTCCGTCCGGCGGCCGGCCAAGGCGTGGGCGATCCTGTCCCCCAGCAGCTCCCGGTTGGGCAGGCCGGTCGTCGGGTCGTACAGCGCGCCGCGCTGGGCGACGTCGACCAGGCGTGCGTTCTCAAGGCCGATCGCCGCAAGGCGGGCGAAGCTGGCCAGCGCTTCGAGGTCGCGTTGCGTCCACACGCGTGGCGTCGAACCCGCCGCCAACCCGAGCACGCCGATGACCCGCCCGGCCGACTCGAGCGGTGCCGCGATCGTCGCGCCCAACCCGCTCGGGAGCGTGGGGGCGCGGCCCACCCAGGCATCGTAGTCGGCGACCGCGAAGGGCAGCCCGGTACGGGCGACCTCGCCGCCGATGCCTTCGTCGAGCGCGATCGACTCGCCCAGGTGGTCGGCACACATCCCCGTGCCGACGCGCATCACGAGCCGTCGCGCGTCGGGGTCGACCAGATCGATCCAGGCGTGCGGCGTCCCGATCAGGGCGGAGGCCCGAGCGAGGATCGTGTGGAGCAGGCTGTCCTGGTCGGTCCGGTCGAGGAGGGCGAGCGCGGTCTCGTCGAGCGCCCGTAGGTATGGGTCGACGAGCGGTCCCTCGGGATGGCGTCCATCGGGCTTCGCGAGGTACAGCGCCCGGTCGGCGACCGCGACCAGCTCGTCCTTGGTGCGGCCGTCATCGGGGTAGCACGCGACGCCGGCGCTGATCGAGACCGTGGAGCCGTCCGGCAGCGTGGACCTGTGGCCCGTCTTCTCGCGGACCGCGCGGCGGATCCGCTCGGCGACCTCATGGGCCACGACCCGATCCGCCCCGGGCAGCAGCGCGGCGAATTCGTCGCCGCCGTAGCGATACAGCCGATCGGTCTCGCGCGTGGCGCGCGTCATCGCTGTAGCGATCTCGACCAGGAGGCCGTCACCGGCCGGGTGGCCGTAGGCGTCGTTGAACCGCTTGAACGCATCGAGGTCGAGCATCAGCACGGCGAACGGCCGGCCGGCTTCGACCGCGGCTCCCAGCTCGCGCTGGAACGCGCCGTGATTGCGTAGCCCGGTGAGGGCGTCCTGCTCGGCACGGACGCGCACCTCGCGATGGGTCTGGGCGTTCTGCAGCGCGATCGATGCCTGGCCCGCGAACAGCTTGGTGAGCTCGAACTCGTTCTCCGTGAAGTGGGCGTCGGCCTCGCCGATGCGACCGACGTTCAGGGTGCCGATCGTCTCGCCGTTGACGAGCAGCGGCACGACCATCATCGACTCCGGCTCGAATGGCGTATTCGGGACCTGGACCGTCCGCTCGTCGAGATGGGCGTCGTTGGCCAGGACGGCCTCGCCCCGGTCGATGACCCAGCCGGTCAGGCCGGCACC
>DATBMM010000108.1:0-9003 GCA_036554825.1 Candidatus Limnocylindrales bacterium | reverse complement strand
CCGGTCGCGGCCGAGCGGCTTCTCGCAGAGGACCGGTTTGCCCACCGCCAGGGCGGCCTCGGTCGCCTCCCGATGGGCGGTCTCGCCGAGCAGGACTGCGACGACGTCCACATCAGGGTCATCGACGACCTCGCGCCAATCAGTCGTGAACCGCTCGATGCCGAGATCGCGCGCCATCGCCGCCCCGCGCTCGGGGTTGCGCGCCGCTAGCGCGGCCAGCCGGATCGGCCGGGCGAGCGGCGTGACGTGGTTCAGGGTGTGGAGGGCGTGGCCGTGGGCCCGGGTGATCCAGCCCGCGCCAAGAAGTCCGATGCGGATCGGCTCAGCCATGTCGACGCCTCAGGCCGGGACGGGCGGTGGCGTGGCGAGCTCGCCGAGGAACCGCTCGGGATCCGCGATGGTGCGTCGGATCCCCTCCGCGTACGCCTCGATCAGCTCGAGCGGCTGGACGAAGATCGGGTAGCGCGCCTCGCAGATGACCAGCGACGAATCGAGCATCGCGATGGCCTCCGGGTAGTCGGCGAGGTCGTACCCACCGCGCTCCTGGAAGACCGGGAAGGCCGGCGCCGGCTGGGTGTGCCACAGCTCCACGCCGACGCCGGCCGCCATGAGCGCCTGTCCCAGCGCGTCACGGAAGACGGTCGGCGGCACATGGCCCAGACCAAGCTCGGCCGGCTCGAGACGGACTCGGTACTGGTAGTAGCTCGACGTCCGGTCGTCCGGCACGTGGGGTGGCGTGAGGCCCGGGATCTCCGCGAGGCGCCGGTCCAGGACCGCGGCGTTGCGCTGGCCCGTCTCGATGTACTCCGGCAGCCGCTGCAGCTGCGACCGAGCAAGCGCCGCGGGCATCTCCTGGTGCCGGTAGTTCCAGCCGATCGAGTGGCTCGTGTACGGCCGGAAGTTCCAGCCGGTCAATTTCTGGAGCTCGGGGATGTCCTCGCCGAAGACGCGCAGCCGCCGCGCACGCGCGAGGACGTCGGGATCGTCGGCGACCAGCAACCCTCCCTCGCCGCCGGACAGGATCTTGCTCGAGTTCAGGCTGTAGCAGCCGACGACCCCGAACGAGCCGACCTGCCGCCCGTGATAGGTCGCGCCGTGCGCCTGGCACGCATCCTCGATGAGGTACAGCCCATGACGCTCGGTGATCGCGACCAGCTCGTCGAGATCCGCAGGGAGACCGCCGATGTGCACGGCGATGATCGCCCTCGTCCGGGGCGTGATCGCCGCCTCCACGCGGCGCGGGTCGAGGTTGTAGCTCCGCCGGTCGATGTCGACGAAGACGGGGACGGCGCCCTGATGGAGGATCGGCTGCCATGTGCCGGCGAAGGTGTACGAGGTGGTGATGACCTCGTCACCGGGCCCGACCCCGATGCCGTACAGGGCAGCATGGATCGCCGCCGTCCCGGAGTTGAACAGGAGACAGTCGTCACGGCCGACGTAGGCCGCCCACTCGGACTCGAGGGTCGTCATCTCGGGCGCACCGACCCCGCCGAGGACCCCGCGCTCGAGAACGGCGGCCACCGCCGCGAGGTCCGCGGGCCGGATATCGGGCCAGCGCCGCTTCAGGCGATCGGGGACGCGGTCGACCTCGGGAGAGCCCATCGGATAGGCCCTTTCGCGTACGGAGTGACGGTGTCGGAATCGTACCGTGCCGGGCTCGGCCCGACCGACCCGTCCTACCGCGCGGAGCCCTCGCCGAACGGCAACCGCGGATCGATCCCTTGCTCGGCCCAGGCCTCCTTCACCCAGGCGTGGGCCGGGTCGTCGCACGCCCGCCAGGCGCGTTCGCCGGGTCCCGCCATCACGTTGAGGTAGTACAGGTCGTACCCGGGTGCCGCCATCGCCGGACCGTGCCAGCCGTGCGGGACCAGCACCACGTCGCCCGTCGCGACCGTCGTGAGCAGGTCGATCGGTCGAGTCGGTGTCCCGTAGATGTGCTGGTAGGCAAGCCCGGGACCCGACGGGCCGTCGGCCACGATGTAGTGGTAGATCTCCTCGAGCTCGGTCTCGCCGGGCCGCTCCTCGTCGTGCTTGTGCGGTGGATACGAGCCCCAGTTCCCGCCGGGCGTCAGCACCTCGACGGCGATCAGGCGATCCGCTTCGAACCGGTTCGCGGCGGCGAAGTTCCGCACCTCGCGCGAGCACGCGCCAGCGCCCCGCAGCTCCACGGCCACGTCGGCCGCCGGCACGTAGCGGACGGGGAACCGCGCCTCGGCCCGGGCGCTGGCGATGGCGACACGGCCGCCGGCGGAGCTTTCGACCTCGATGGCCGATCCCGGGGGCGCATAGACGAAGTCGCTCGGGCCTGCCCACACGCTCTCCCGACCCTCGATCTCGAAGGGTCGTCCGTCGACCATCAGGCGGAAGGCGCCGCCGAGCGACAGCACGATCACCTCGTCCGGCCCGGTGTCGACGACGACGCGTGCGTCCGGCCCTAGCGCCGCGGCGCGCAGGCCGCTGTAGCGCCAGCCGGCAGACTCGGGTGTCAGGGCGACCGACCAGTCCCCGTCGGCCAGCGAGCCTGCCGGCCGGTGGAGGCTCGTCGCGACCTCGGTCACGCGGGCTTGACGTCCGGGCTGGGGACCAGCGCGTCGCCGACCTGATGGAGCAGATCGTGATACGAGCCGACGAAGGCGCGCAACGTCCGCGCGCTGGGCGGGAAGGCATCGAACTCGCCCGGCGTCAGACCGTCCGGCTCGTACGCGCGGACGAAGTCCGGGTAGTGCCGGCGCAGCTCGTCGAGGATGGCCGGGGCGACGGGATCGTCCATCCGGGGCCGGACCTCGACGTCCGAGGCGTTGAACCGTCGCTGCCACGCGGACGGCAGCGTGATGATGACGTCGCCGCCGATCAGCTCCGACCAGTGCAGGTGGTGCCGGATGGCGGCGGCCAGCGGGCGTGCCCGGAGTCCACGGCGCACGAACTCCGCCACGGTCCGCTTGAAGACCGCCACACCCGACCACGGCAGGGCACTCGGGTCGGCGATGATCCCGTCGCGCTCGGTCTGCACGCGGAGCCAGTCCTCCAGCCGCCCCATCATCACGGTGATCACCGGGCCCATGTCGTCGACGCGCAGTCCTTCCGCTTCCCGGCGCCGCAGCCCGCGCTCGACCGCCTCCCCGGCAGCGAGCGCCTGGGCGACGGAGAAGGAGACCGTGGCGTTGACATTGACCCCGCGGTAGGTGGCCTCCTCCATCACCCGCACGCCGACCTCGGTGGCCGGGAACTTGACGATGATGTTCGGGGCGAGTCCCGCGAAGTGCTCGCCCTGAGCGAGCATCCGGTCGAACGAGCGGAACAGCGTCGGATCTGTCTGCATCGATAGCCGGCCCTGCCGGCCCCCGGAGGCGTCGAAGGCGGGCCGGAGCAACGGGGCGGCCCGCATCGACATCTCCTCGACGATCGCCCAGGCGAGGTCGATCTCGGTCGAGTCCGGCCGCTCGTCGGCGAGGGCCCGGACTCGGTCTCGCCATTCCGTCGGGGCCGCCTTCCAGACGTCCATCACGATCGTCGGGTTCGCGGTCGCACCGACGGCGCCGAACGAGACCGCGTACTCGAGCTCCGACACCGAGCAGGAGTCGTTCCACACGTCGGTCCGGGTGGTGGCGATCGTTCGACCGAGCGGCGAGTCGGCCAGCGGGAGGCCGGCCTGGCGACCGATGGTCTGCGTCGCGCTTCCCACGGTGATCCACCTCCGTCCGCATTGACACCGGGTCGTCGCCGCGCTACCGTCCGACCGGTCTCAGGGTAATCGATTACGCGGTGCGCTACGGGCGACATCGCCCGTCCCGCCGCGGTCGTCCACGATACGCCACTGGAGCCGGAGAGCCGTCCCGCCAGCGCGCGGATCCGAGGGGGGCCATCGAGGAGGATCGATGACCGTCGCCGCCCGGCGAGCCGCCCGCGCGGCCCTGCGCCGGCCGTCTGCCATCCTGCATCGGCTCGGCAAGGAACCCTCCATGGACGACCGGGCGTGAGGATCACGCTGTTCGGCGCGGGACGCATCGGCCGGCTGCATGCCCGGCTGCTCCGCGAGACCGACGGGATCGAGTCGGTCGTCCTCGCCGACGTCGATGCCGACCGGGCGGCGGAGATCGCGCGTGAGGCCGGTGTCGAGTCAGCACCCTCGATCCAGGAGGCGTTCGAGGGCGTGGATGCCGTCGCCATCGCCGCGGCCACGTCGGCCCACGGTGAGCTCATCCGTGAGGCCATCTCGCGTGGGCTGCCGATGTTCTGCGAGAAACCGCTGGCCGGCTCACTCGACGAATCCATCGCGCTCGCCGCGGAGATCGATCGGTCCGGCCTGCCCTTCCAGCTCGGGTTCCAGCGCCGCTTCGACGCGGGCTACCAGGAAGCCCATCGCCGCATCCACGACGGCTCACTGGGCACGCTCTATGCCGTCCGCCTCGCGGGCCACGACCCGGCGCCCCCGCATGAGGCGTACATCGCGCAGTCCGGCGGGCTGTTCAGGGACTTCTCCGTCCACGACTTCGACGTCCTCCGCTACATGACCGGCTGCGAGGTCGAAGAGGTCTATGCGACGGGCGGCGTCCGTGGCTTCCCCGTGTTCGCGAAGTACGACGACGTCGATACGGCAGTCCTCAGCCTGCGGCTGCTGGACGGCCCGTTCACCGCGATGACCGTCGCCCGCCACGACCCGCTGGGCTACGACGTGCGGGCCGAGGTGTTCGGGTCGGCGGGCAGCATCGCGGTGGGCCTCGGTCCGCGGACGCCGCTCCATTCCGTCGAACCCGGCGTGCCGTTGCCGGCGGGCCCGGCCTGGCCCGATTTCCTCGTGCGCTTCGAACCGGCCTACGCGGCTGAACTCGCGGCCTTCGTCGCGGTCGCTCGCGGCGAATCAGCAAGTCCATGCACGGCCCAAGACGGCGTCGCGTCATTGCGCATCGCCGAGGCGGCCGATCGCTCGCTCCACGAACACCGACCGGTGCAGCTCGCGGAGATCCCCGGCTAGGGCGCTCCGGCGCCCTCGGGACGGCCGGACGAAAGGAGGTGTCCATGGCGGCCACGTGGCCGCGGATGGGAGGGGCGAAGCCCTCGGACCCGCCAAGCGGGTGGGACACAACGGGACCGTGGCAGACGCCGCGGCCAACGGAGGAGACCAGCGAATGAACCTACGGAGCAAGGTACTCGTCGCCCTCGCGGGCGCGGCGATCGTCGTCGGCGCCTGTTCGACCGGGACGCCGACCGGGTCGGGCGCGACCACGGGCGGCGGCGGCCTGGACGGCGCGCTCGTCAAGCGCTCGGACATCAAGATCGAATACGTGACCCACGGCCAGGCCCAGGACGGCTTCTGGGGCGTCGTCCGCAACGGCGTGAAGGCCGGAGCGGCCGATATGGGCGTGACCGCGACCTACAACGCGCCGGGCGCCGAGAGCGACATGCCGGGCATGGTCTCGCTGATCGACGCCGCGATCGCCAAGAAGCCGACCGGCCTGGTCGTGTCGATCCCGAACCCGGATGCCCTGGGTGAAGCGATCAAGAAGGCCGTCGCTGCCGGTATCCCGGTCGTGTCGATGAACTCGGGCTCCGACGTCTTCCGAGACCTCGGCGTCCTGGCGCACGTCGGCCAGACCGAGTACGAGGCCGGCCTCGGTGCCGGCGAACGCTTCAAGGAAGCCGGCGTCAAGAACGCGGTCTGCTTCAACCAGGAAGTCGGCAACCAGGCACTGACGCTGCGGTGCAATGGCTTCTTCATGGGGCTGACCGGCAGCGAGGACGGCGAGGTCCTGACCGGCAACATCTCCGACCCGGCCGGCATGCAGGCGACCATCGAGGCGGCGCTCCAGTCGGACGCCACCATCGACGGGATCCTCACGCTCGGGCCATCAGTCGCTAAGCCGGCCCTCGACGCCGTCGCGGCGTCTGGCAAGACCGTCCATCTCGCGACCTTCGACCTCAGCGCCGACGTCCTGACGGCGATCAAGGACGGGAAGATGGACTTCGCCATCGATCAGCAGCAGTTCCTCCAGGGCTACCTGCCGATCGTCATCCTCACGAACTACGCCGAGACGAAGAACCTTCCGACCGGCAACGGCCAGGGTCTGATCATGACCGGCCCCGGGTTCGTGACGCAGGCCGACGCCGAGGCCGTCATCGGGCTCGCGGCGAAGGGTCTCCGCTAGACCACGATCGCGCGCCGGCAGCGTCCGGCGCTTGGGAGGGACCGGCACCGGCCGGTCCCTCCCCGACCATCTCGGAGGGAACGATGGCGAGCACGACGACTGCGGCTCCGCGGGCACCAGGCTCCGACCGATTGCGGAACTTGTCCCTCACTCAACGCATCCTGGCCCGTCCCGCGGCAGGGGCATTGATCATCGTCGTGTTCGTGTGGGTCGTGTTCGCCGCGATCTCGTTGGCGCGTGGCAATGCCGCGTTCCTGGGTATCGCCGGCACGCTCAACTACCTCGATGTCGCCGCCCAGGTCGGCATCGTGGCGACGGCCGTCGCCCTGCTGATGATCGCGGGCGAGTTCGACCTGTCGATCGGCTCGATCGTGGGTTTTGCCGGGATCCTGATCGGCATCGGTGTGACGATCTGGGGACTGCCGGTCTGGCTGTCGATCATCCTCGCGATGATCGCCTCGACATTCCTCGGTGTGATCAACGGGTTCATCGTGGTCAGGACCGGGCTGCCGTCATTCATCGTGACGCTGGCGACGCTGTTCATCATCCGCGGCGCGTCGTCGGTGCTCACCTCGAGCGTCACCAATATCACCTACATCCCGATCGATCCGACACGCATCGACAGCGATCCGCTCGGACAGCTCTTCGGATGGAGCTTGCCGATCACGATCGGCGACACACGGGCCGAGCTGCAGGTCTCGATCCTCTTCTGGATCCTGATCGCGATCGTCGGCATCTATGTCCTCGGTCGGACCCGGTTCGGCAACTGGATCGCGGGCGTCGGCGGCTCGGCGGGCGCGGCGCGCAACCTCGGCGTGCCGGTCGCACGGGTCAAGATCGCGCTGTTCGCGCTGACCGCATTCTCTGCGTCCATCCTGGCGGCGATCCAGAGCACGCGCTTCACGTCCGCCGACATCCTGCGGGGCACTGGCATGGAGCTCGACGCCATCACCACCGCGGTCATCGGCGGCTCGTTGCTGACTGGTGGATATGGGTCGGTCGCGGGGACCGCACTGGGAGCGCTGGCACTCGGCATGGCGCGCCAGGGCATCGTGTTCGCCGACATCAACGCCGACTGGTACAAGATCGCGATCGGGACCCTGCTCCTCGTGGCGGTCGTGCTGAACGGCTGGATCCGGCGCCGCTTCGCCGGGCTGAGCTAAGGAGGGCCGACCCGTGGATCCGACCCCGATGACTGACGCCCTCATGGAGCAGACGCGCGCCGTCGCCCCGACGGACGTGGCGCCGATGCTCGAGGCCCGCGACATCTCCAAGTATTTCGGCGCGGTCGTCGCGCTCGAGGGCGTGTCGTTGACCGTCCGGCCCGGCCAGGTGACGTGCCTGCTCGGCGATAACGGCGCCGGCAAGTCGACCCTCATCAAGATCCTGTCTGGCGTCCATCGGCCCGACAAAGGCACGCTCGCGGTCGACGGCCAGGCGGTCGAGTTCAGCTCGCCGCGCGACGCGCTCGACGCGGGCATCGCGACGGTCTACCAGGACCTGTCGGTCATGCCGCTCATGAGCATCACGCGCAACTTCTTTCTGGGCAACGAGCCGACCGTCGGGTTCGGGCCGTTCAAGCGCTTCGACATCCCCAAGGCCGCCGGCATCGCCCGGGAGGAGATGAAGCGCATCGGCATCGATGTCCGCGACACCGACCAGGCGGTCGGCACGCTGTCGGGCGGCGAACGGCAGACGCTGGCCATCGCCCGTGCCGAGTACTTCGGGGCACGCGTCCTGATCCTCGATGAGCCGACCTCCGCACTCGGCGTGAAGCAGTCCGCGATCGTGCTCCGGCACATCGTCGCCGCCCGCAACCGCGGGCTCGGCGTGATCTTCATCACCCACAACGTGTCGCATGCGCTGCCGATCGGCGACACCTTCACGATCCTCTCCCGCGGCCGGACCGGCGGTCAGTTCAGGCGCGGCGAGGTCGACAACGATCAGCTCCACAGTCAGATGGGGGGCGGCGACGAGCTGCACGAGCTGACCCGGGAACTCGAGGCCCTCGCGAAGGCCGAGCGGCGACCGCCTGCCGAGGCGCCCAGCCAGCCGGCGAGCCACTGACGGCCGGTCCGGCACCGGGCCGGCGCCGGTCGGGTTCCGACACAGGGAGTGACGTGTGGCGATGACCGCCACGATCGCCGACGTCGCGGCCAAGGCCGGTGTGTCGACGGCCACGGTCAGCCGTGTGCTGGCGGGGGTCGGTCGGGCGCGACCGGAGACACAGGCGCGGGTCCTCGAGGCCGCGCAGGCCCTCGACTACCGGCCGTCCGAGGTCGCGCGGTCGCTCAAGCGCCGTTCGACCCAGACGCTCGGCCTGATCATCACCGACATCGAGAACCCGTACTTCCCGCAACTCGTGCGGTCGGTCGAGGACGCGGCCCGTGCCGCCGGCTACTCGGTCCTGCTGTGCAACGCGGCGGATGACCCCGATCGCGAGGCGTCGTACCTCGACCTGCTCGTAGACCGTCGGGTCGACGGGCTGGTGATCGCGGCGAGCAGCCTGGGCGTCCGCCAGGGCGACTGGCTCACCGCGCCGCCCATCCCGGTCGTCCTCGTCAACACCGCGGCCCCGGATGTCGGGCTGCCCGCGATCATGTCGGACAACGAAGGGGGCGGTCGCCTGGTCGCGCAGCACCTGATCGACCTCGGGCACCGGAGGTTCGGCTACCTCATGCCGCCGCCGCGGAACGTCGACGCGCCCGACCGCATCGCGGGGGTCCGTGCTGCGCTGGCGGCCGCGGGCTGCCCTC
The DNA here is from genome assembly GCA_036554825.1 of Candidatus Limnocylindrales bacterium. Classification (GTDB taxonomy): domain Bacteria; phylum Chloroflexota; class Limnocylindria; order Limnocylindrales; family CSP1-4; genus SPCO01. The sequence continues at coordinate 104 of DATBMM010000108.1, read as the reverse complement.
CCGAGGCGTTGACCATCACTGACGGCGAGGCGCTCGTCGGCGGCGGCGAGCAGGCCGCCCTCGACCTCCTCGACCGCGCGCCGGACACGACCGCGATCGTCGCC
>DATBMM010000092.1:0-3800 GCA_036554825.1 Candidatus Limnocylindrales bacterium | reverse complement strand
TACGGCCGCGATCACATCGTCGCCATCCTCGACTCGACGATGGCCGGGCGGAACCTGCGCGAGTTCCTGCCGGGGCGCGATATCCCGTTCGTCGGGACCTTGCGCGAGACGCTCGATGGCGCCGTCCGACCCGATGGGCTGCTGATCGGCATCGCCCCGACCGGTGGCAAGCTGCCGACCGCCTGGCGAGCCACCATCCTCGATGCGATCCGGGCCGGTCTCGACATCCACTCCGGGCTGCACCAGTTCCTCGGTGACGACCCGGAGTTCGCGGCCGCCGCCGCGGCCGCCGGGACGCGCCTGATCGACTACCGCCGCTCTCCGGACCGGATGGAGACGACCGTCGGTCGCCGACACGATCCGGGCAAGCGGGTGATCCTCACGGTCGGCACCGACTGCGCCATCGGCAAGATGTCAGTCGCGCTCGAGCTGGTCGCCTCGGCCCGGCGTGACGGCGCCTCGGCCGTCATGGTCCCGACCGGCCAGACCGGCATGATGATCGAGGGCTGGGGATGCGCCGTCGACCGCGTGATCAGCGACTTCACGAACGGCACCGTCGAGTGGCTCGTCGAGCAGGGCGAGAGCCGGGCGGACTGGGTGTTCGTCGAGGGTCAGGGCTCGATCGACCATCCGGCGTACAGCGCGGTGACCATGGGCCTGATCCACGGAGCCACGCCACACGCCATGGTCATGGTCCACAAGCCGGGCATGGTCGAACACGACTTCGACCACCTGCCCGACGCGTCCTTCCCGATCGCCGAGCTGCGGCCGTTCATCGAGCTCCACGAGCGGATCGCCGGGATGGTGGCCCCATCGAAGGTCGTGGCCATGGCCCTCAACACGTCGCTCTATCGCGAGGACGGCGAGGCCCGCGAGGTGATCGACCGGATCGCCGCGGAGACCGGGCTCCCGACCGACGACCCTGTCCGCTTCGGGGCGGATCGCCTCTGGCCGGCCATCCGCGACGCGGTCGACGAGCTGCCGTGGGTCTGACCCTCCGACACGAGGTGCTCGACCTCGCCCTTCGTGACCCGTTCCGGATCGCCCGGGCGGATCACGACTCGGGGACACGGGTCACGACCGTCGTGGTCGAGCTGCGGGACGACCGTTTCCCGGACCTGGTCGGGCTGGGGGAGGGGTATCCAGACCGGTTCTACGGTGAGACGCCCGGGACCATGGCGACGGTCATGCCGATGCTCCTCGAGGCGATCGGCGAGCCGGAGCTGGATCGTGCCGGGCTCGACGACGCGAGCGCCACGATGGCCGCTGCGATCCGAGGCCACGGTGGTGCGCGTTGCGCGATCGACATCGCCCTCCATGACCTCGCCGGAAAGGTCCTCGGCGTGCCGGTCCATGCGCTGCGGGGACTGTCCGCTGACATCCCGCCCACCGATTTCACGATCGGCATCGATGAGCCGGGCATCGTCGCCGAGCGGGCGACCCGCGCGGCCGACTTCCCGGCGCTCAAGATCAAGTGCGGCGGCCCGGCCGACCTCGACACCCTCCGTGCGGTCCGTGGGGTCTTCTCGGGCCCGATCCGCGTCGACGCCAACACCGGTTGGACACGCGACGACGCGGTCGCGCTCCTGCCGGCGCTGGTCGACCTCGGCGTCGAGCTGATCGAGCAACCGTTCCCGGCCCGGGCGTTCCGGGACCTGGCCTGGCTCCAGGAGCTGTCGTCACTGCCGGTCGTGGCCGATGAGGCCTGCGTGCTGCCCGAGGACCTCGACGCGCTCGATGGGCTCGTCGCCGGCGTCAACGTCAAGCTGGCGAAGTGCGGTGGCATCGCACCCGCCCACGCGATGCTGGACGAAGCCCGCGAGCGCGGATTCCGCACCTTTCTCGGCTGCATGGAGGAGACGTCGGTCGGGATCGCGGGCTCGGCCGCGGTCGCGTCGCTGGCGGACTGGGTGGACCTGGACGGCAACCTGCTCCTCGCCGACGATCCATTCGAGGGCCTCGAGCTGGGTCCCGACAAGCGCTGGCGGCTGGCCGACCAGACGGGTCTCGGACTCTCGCGACGGGTCACCTGAACCGGTTCACGCACGTTCCGCACACGTGTTCTAGGACGCATCCACCGGTGTGGAAAAGTTCGTGGATGAAGTCGTGGACAAGCCCTCTTCCGGCCCGTCCCCGGGACGCCTACGATGTCGCGACACCGGTCGCCGCGACCCAGGCCACGGCGGGACCGGACGCCAGGTGCCACCACCCGGGAGGCGGTATCCGACACGACCGTCCTCGTCGGGCCTGGCTTCGTATTGCCGTCGGACGGCGAGCGGGCGGCACGACCCTGCCCGGGGTCGACTGGTGCACGCCGGAAGGAGGGTCCGCCATCGATGGAGCCACGCACTGCCGCCACGCGAGTCCCCGACCCGGACGTGGCCGAATTCATCCGGTTCTGCTACCGCCGCCGACGCGTCGGCTGGCCGGAGCTCTATGACGAGATGTGCGCCGTCGCCGCACGCGGCATCTTCCGGGGTCTCGGGGTCGAGGATCTTGCCGCGCACGGGATCGGTTTCGGGCTTTCGGACATGCCGGTACTTGCCGCGATGGCGTCCTGCATCGTCGCCGAGGAGCAGGCGCTCCGCCGACCCGTCGCCGTCGTGATCACGCCTCTCGAACCGGGAGTCGATGACGTGACGCCGGACGACGACGCGACGTCGCCGATCGAACGTCGAGGCGAGCGGACCGATCGGTTCGCCGCGGTGCCCGCCGGGGCTTGACCGGCACCGCACTCATTTGGAAGACCCCGCCGGAAACGGCGGGGTCTTTCGTTTGCACGCCGTCGCACAGGCCGCGGGTCAGGCCCGGATCACACGCCTCGCCATCTCGCCTTCGATCTGCCGCTCGGCCTCGACGTAGCGGTCGATCTGCTCCCGGAGCTGGTTGGCCTCGGGCGTGTACAGGTGGACCTGCTGCTGGAGGATGTAGGACAGCCGCCGGCTCGTCATGCGCACGTGATCGAGGTTCTTCATGAGGACGAGCGGATCCATCGACGCCAGGTCCGACGGGTCGTACATCAGCTGCATGACGGCATCCTAGCGTGGCGCATCGGTAGAGAGGGTGGCGCCGCGGCCGGACGCCGCGGCCCGATCCCGTGCTGGCCTATCCGCCGGACTTGAGCTCCGCGAGGCGCGCCTCGACCTCCTGTTCCTCCTCGGCCGACTCGAGCGACTCGAACTGCTCCTCGATCGACGAGGCGGCGACCTCCTCCCGGCCGCGGACCTGTGCCTCCTGCCGACGGACCCGCTCCTCGAACCGTGACAGCTCGCTGGTCGGGTCCATCACCGACACGCTCTGCAGCGTCTCCTGGACCTGAGACTGGGCCTGCGCCATCTTGGCCCGGGCGACCAGCTCATCGCGCTTCTGGACGAGCTCCTCGCGCTTGACGCGCAGCTTGTTGAGGCCGTCCTTGAGCTTGTCGGCGAGCTCGGTCTGGGCCGCGACCTGCGTCTCGAGCGTCCGGGTCTGGCTCTCGTAGGCGACCTGGCGGCGGATCGCGATCTTCGCGAGGTCGTCGAACCGATCGGCTTCGGCCGTGTTGCCGGCCCCACGGAGCTCGTCCGCCCGGCGTGAGGCGGCCTTGGCCTTGTCGAGCCACTCGGCCGACGCCCCTCGGGCTTCCCTGGCGTCGTCCTCGAGCAGCCGCAGGTTGCCGATGGTCTGCGCCACGGCCTCCTCGGCCTCCGCGATGTTGTTCGTGTAGTCGCGGACGAGCTGGTCGAGCATCCGCTCGGGGTCTTCGGCGCTGTCGAGGATCGCGTTGATGTTGGCGCGGATCAGCTGGCTGACGCGACCGA
>DATBMM010000088.1:0-3822 GCA_036554825.1 Candidatus Limnocylindrales bacterium | reverse complement strand
GTTCGACCCGACGATGGACATCCCGAGCGCATCCCCGGCGGAGCAGCGCTACTTCGAGCGAGTGGCGGAGGATTGCGAGCGCCTGCTCGGACCGGAGATCGAGATGCGCACCCTCGAGCTCGATACCGACGGCGACGTCGTCCTGCGGTTGACGTACCGCCTCGGCAAGGCCGACTGGACCTCGGAGGGCCACGGCGAGACGGTGATCGAGGCCCACGCCGCCCTTCGAGAGCAGCTCGTCGTCGATCGGATCGGGATCGGCGTCCGGGCGCTGTACAAGGACGATCGGTCCTGAGGACGGCGCACCGCGGCACGCGGGCGCCCGTCTCGAGCCTCGGACTGAGCGACATCTTCGGTGTTGATCGACGGGCGGGACCGCTCGCCGTCAGGCGGCAGCCGGCGGGATGTTCTGGTTGCGTCGGAAGAGGTTCTCCGGGTCGTACTGCGCCTTGATGGCCGCGAGCCGATCCCAGGTCGTGCCAGGGTAGGCGGCACGGACTCGCTGCTCGCCCTCGTCGCCCAGGAAGTTGACGTACACCGCCTCCTCGCCCTGGTCGATCGCCGCCGCGAACTCGTCGAGCCACGCCTGGTGGCGGACCTTGTCCTCCTCACCCTCGTAGAACGCGGCAAGGTTGACCATGATCCGCTGCTGGCGATGGGCATAGGCCGTCGCCTCCGCCGGCACTCGCGCCGAGGCGCCGCCGAGCACACGCAGCTGGGCGGCTCGGAGCGATGCATCGGACGCCGACAGGTGCTCCATGATCGTCCGCCCGACGGGCACGTCGACCCGGTCGATGAACATGGTGGTCGCGATCGCCGTCGGGTGGTACTCCTCGTCATGGGGCGGGAACATCTCGGGGTAGGGGATGGGCTTCAGCAGGTCGGCCAGCGGCGTCGCGATCGCTCGGAACGGCGCCATCGCACGCTCGCCGGCCTCGGGGTCACCCGCGTACGCGAGCATCCCCATGATCACGATCGACCCGTGGTGCTCCTCGGCGACGAACGGCATCGGTGGGCAGTTCATGACGTTGGCGATCGTCGACAGCTCCTCCGGCGCCGCCTCGGCGGCGGCGATGAACCCCGCGATCGACTCGGCCGTCGCCGGCAGGATGAGCATGCCGCCGACGACGCCGTCGAGCTCGTGCAGCCGCAGCTTGAAGCGCGTCACGACGCCGAAGTTCCCGCCGCCTCCGCGGATCGCCCAGAACAAGTCGGGCTCGTGGTCATCGTCGACCATGCGGACCTGGCCGTCGGCCGTGACGACCTCGGCGGCGAGCAGGTTGTCGATCGTCAGTCCGTGCTTGCGGACGAGGTAGCCGACGCCGCCGCCGGTGATGATCCCGCCGAGTCCGACCGAGCCGGTGTCGCCGAAGCCTGTGGCGAGCCCATGCTCGGCCGCAGCGGTCGTATAGGCGCCTGCGGTCAGCCCGCTTCCGGCCCACGCTGTCCGCGCGGCGACGTCGATGTCGAGGTCGTCGAGGTCGCGCACGTCGAGGACGATGCCGCCGTCGACGGTGCCATACCCCGCACCGCTGTGGCCACCGCTGCGGACGGCCAGGGGCAGCCCGCTGTCTCGCGCGGCGGCGATCACCGCCGCCACGTCGGACGTGTCGGCGACGCGGACGATCACCGCGGGTCGGGGATCGACCCCGCCGAGGACGATCGATCGTGCGGCGTCGTAGTCGGCGTCCGCGGGGGTGATGACGCGCCCGTGGATCCGGTCGCGCAGGTCGGTGATGGGCTGGTGGGTCGTGGTCGTCGAGGTCATGGTTCCTCCCATGTCAGCCTGAGCGGTGTCACGCCGGACCGGGTCGAAGCGCGGGTCCCTCCTCGCGCTCACGAGGCCCGCGCTCGGTCGTGCCGGGTTCTTCGTCTGTCGAGGCCCCGTCGGCCCCGGTGCCGATGTCGCGCAGCGCGAGCAGCGCCAGGAGCGCCACGCCGATCGCGACGATCGCACTGATGGTGGCCGCGACCTGCATCCCCTGGACGAACGCCTCGCGCGCGACGGCGACGAGGGTCGCCCCGATCTCGACGGGGAGCTGGCTGGCCACACCGACGGCAGCCCCTAGGGTATCGCGCGCGGCGTCGGACGCCGCTGCCGGGATGTCCGACGGCAGGGCGCGGGCCACATCGCCGCGGTAGATCGCCACCCCGATGCTGCCAAGGATCGAGATCCCGAGTGCACCACCGAGCTCCGCCCCGGTCTCCGAGATCCCGGACGCGGCGCCGGCGCGCTCGGGAGGCGCCGACCCGACGATCAACTCGGTCGTCAGCCCGAAGACCGGTGCGAGTCCGAGCGAGATGACGATGGACGCCAGCACCACGATGGCGAGTCCGTTGCCGCCTCCGACCTGGGTCAGGACGGCCAGACCGACCGCAGCGATGGCCAGGCTGATGGCCATGACGTAGGCGGGCCGCAGCAGACGCACGATCCGGGGCGCCACGTTCGAGCCGATGACGAAGCCGATGGCCGATGGCACCGACCACAGGCCGGCCTCGAGCGGCGACAGTTCGAGCACGAGCTGGAGGTACTGCGCCACGAACAGGAAGTAGCCAACGGCCACGAAGATGGCCAGGACGTTGACCGCCAGCGCCGCGCTGAACGCGGGGATGCGGAAGAGACGAAGGTCGATCATCGGATCGGAGAGCCGGAACTGGCGGCGGACGAACAGCCAGCCGACGGCCAGTCCGAAGGCGATCATCCCGACCGCCAACGGACCGAGCCCATCCTGGGCGGCTTGCTTGAGCCCGAAGATGACCGACAGGATCGACACGAGCGACATGGCGGCGCTGGCGAGGTCGAGTCGCCCGGCGTCGGGCGCCTTGTACTCGGGCAGCACGATCGGGCCGAGGATCAGCAACAGCACCATCACCGGCAGCGCGAGCAGGAACACCGAGCCCCACCAGAAGTGCTCGAGCATGATCCCGCCGAGGACGGGGCCGATGGCGCTGCCGGCCGAGAACGCCGAGATCCACACGGCGACTGCGCGCGATCGCTGACCCGGGTCCTGGAACATCGCAAAGATCAGGGAGAGGGTCGAAGGGGCGAGTGTCGCGCCGGCGATCCCGAGCGCCGCCCGACTCGCGATGAGCATCTCGGGGGTCGACGAGAACGCCGCGACCAGTGAGACGACGCCGAACGCGGCCGCGCCGATGAGGAGGAGCTTCCGGCGGCCGATGCGGTCGCCGAGCGTGCCCATGGTCACGAGGAAGCCGGCGACCATGAACCCGTAGATGTCGATGATCCAGAGGAGCTGCGCGCTCGACGGCTGAAGGTCCTCGCTGATCGCGGGGACGGCGAGATGCAGGACCGTGAGGTCCATGACGTAGAGCAGGCAGGCGAGCGCGAGGACGGCCAGGCCGATCCATTCGCGGCGGCCGGCGCGTGCTGGGGCGTCGGTGGTTGGGTCGAGTGCGGCGGTCACGTCAGTCGATCTCCGTTCCTCTTTCGGTTTCCATGGCCCTGAGTTGCTGTTCGAGGCGGTCGAGTCGCCCTTCCCAGAGCCGGCGATACGGCGCGATCCAGGCGTCGACCTCGCGGAGGCCCTCCGGTCGGAGCCGGTACAGGCGCCGCTGGGCATCGACTCGGACGTCGACGAGGCCCGACTCCCGCAGCACCCGCAGGTGCTTCGAGACAGCGGGCTGACTCATCGCCAGCCGGTCGACGAGCTCGCCGACCGGCCGCTCGCCGTCGCGCAACAGGTCGAGGATTCGGCGGCGGGTCGGTTCGGCGAGGAGCTCGAACGTCGCGATCACCCCGCGAAGTATGCCTTGCTGGTTATATGCCTGTCAAGTCATGTAGGTGTGGGTACCGAAGCGAAC
>DATBMM010000052.1:0-12013 GCA_036554825.1 Candidatus Limnocylindrales bacterium | reverse complement strand
GCGCCCGGGCTGAAGTCGAGGAACCGCTCGAGCTGACCGCGGATCGCGGCGACGTTGCGCTCGAGCGTGGCCGCGTCGAGCAGGTTGCGCTCGGTCGAGCGGCCCGACGGATCGCCGATCATGCCCGTCCCCCCGCCGACGACGGCGATCGGCCGGCCACCCGCACGCTGCAGTCGGAGCAGGCCGAAGATCGGCACGAGGTGCCCGGCGTGGAGCGAATCGGCGCTCGGGTCGAACCCGATGTAGCCCGAGATGGGGCGGCCCGTGCCGAGCCGAGCCGCCAGACCCGGGGTCGTGGCGTGCAGGATCCCACGCCACTCGAGCTCGTCCAGGAGGCCCGGAACGGGCCCCACAGAGCGTGATGCCGTCACAGAGCGGTGGGTCGCGGCGTCTGGACCGGGACGGCCGTCCATGTCCGGTCGTTCACGAACCCTATGCTATCGTGCAGGCTTAGATGCAGACCACCCTGGCCAGGCGGCAGCGCCATCGGCGCTCCGTGAACCGCCGGCCGACCGGGCGCAGCGGACCCGTCATCCGCAGCATCCTCATCGCCATCCCCGTCGTGTTCGTCCTCGTGACGATCATGCTGGCCGGCGCTGGGGCCCTGTTCACCGTGGCCGCGTACAACTTCTACGCGCAGGGCCTGCCCGATCCGAGCACGGCGTTGAACGACCTGCGGTTCGAGCAGCAGACGATCGTCTACGACCGCACCGGCAAGGTCGAGCTCGCACGGTTGGGCACGTTCCGCCGCGAGGTGACCGCGTTCAAGGACATCCCCGACGAGATGCTGGACGCGACGACCGCGATCGAGGACCAGGGCTTCTGGACGAACCCCGGGTTCGACCCCTCGGCGATCATCGCCGCCGGCCTCGACACGCTCGCGGGACGTCCGCGCGGCGCATCGACGATCACCCAGCAGCTCGTTCGCGCCCGCCTGTTGCCGCCGGAGGCCTTCGCCGATACGACCTACGAACGGAAGGTCCGCGAGATCATCCAGTCGATCCGGCTGACAGAAGCCTACCCGGGCGACAAGGGCAAGCAGGACATCATCACCGCATACCTCAACCAGAACTTCTACGGGAACCAGACGTACGGGGTGAAGGCCGCGGCGCGCGGCTACTTCGGCAAGTCGCTCGACGAGCTGAGCCTGGCCCAGCACGCGATCCTGGCCGCCATCCCGCAGTCGCCGACCAAGTTCGACCTCATGCGCAACGCCGAGGAGGTCTGCCTCGACGAGAACCCGCCCGACCCGGACTCGGACGAGGTGTGCAAGGAGACCCAGCTCCAGGTCCCGGCTACCACCGAGATCGTGCAGCGGCGCAACTACATCCTCGACCTGATGAAGACGCGCAGCCCGCTGAGCGGATCCCGCCACACCGACGAGGAGTACGAGGCGGCCAAGGAGGAGGTCGTCGTCCTCAAGCCGCGGGCGGCGGCGACCTGGCGCGCGGCGCACTTCGTGTGGCAGGTCCGCGAGGCGCTGGCATCGATCGTCTGTCCGGACACACCCGACGAGTGCGAGGAGGTCGACACCGGCGGCTTCCGCGTCACCACCACGCTCGACTGGTCGATGCAGAAGATCGCCGAGCGGTGGACCTATGCCGCCGCCCGCGCGCCGCAGTCGAGCAACGCCCGGGCCATCCTGCGCCAGCAGAAGATCCCCTCCCGGGACTGGGGCTGGATCCTGAACCTGCGCGGCCGGAACATCCACAACGCCGCCTCAGCGGTCATGGACTACCGGACCGGCGAGGTGCTGGCGTACGTCGGCAGTGCCCGCTACACCGGCAAGGGCAACGCGAAGTTCCAGCCGCAATGGGATGTGCTGTCGGACGGCTGGCGCCAGCCCGGATCGTCGATCAAGCCCATCGACTACGCCATCGGCATCGACGACGAGACGTTCACGGCCAGCACGATGTTCATGGACGTCGTCACCGACTTCGGGCGCGGCTTCACCCCGACCCAGGCGGACAAGCTCGAACGGGGCCCGGTCCGGCTGCGCTCGGCGCTGCAGTTCTCGCTCAACATCCCGGCCATCAAGGCGACCATCATCCAGGGCCTCGAGCACACGTTCGAGCGCAGCCAGGACTTCGGGCTGGTGTTCCCGCCATCGGCCATCCCGGTGACCTCGATGGGCATCGGCACGCTCGAGACGCACCCGATCGACATGCTCACCGCCTACGGCACGATCGCCAACGGCGGCGTCAGGATGCCACGCCAGGTGATCACCAAGGTGGTCGATGAGAACGGCCGCCAGGTCTGGCCCATCGGCGACGCCAAGGCGGAGGGCACAGAGGTCGTCAGCCCGCAGGCGGCGTACATCATCACCGACATCCTGGCCGGCAACACCGTCAAGAGCGTGAACCCGTACTGGGGCGAGTTCGCGATCCAGGCCAAGAACGGCCGCCGTCGGCCGGCGGCCTACAAGACCGGCACGACCAACGACAACCGTGACGTGCACGCGTACGGCTACCTGGCGCCGCCGACGAACAAGAACCAACCGGCGCTCGCGGTCGGTGTCTGGATGGGCAACAGCAACAACCAGCCGAACCGCGGCAGCCTGTCGCTCGACTCGTCGGCCCCGCTCTGGTCGGCGATCCTCGAGGAGGTCAGTGCCAAGTACCCGATCGCCTCGTTCAAGGCGCCGGGCGGCCTCGTCACGGCGACGGTCGACGCGTTCACCGGCCTCAAGCCTGGTCCGTTCACGCGCAAGACGGTCAAGGAGCTGTTCATCAAGGGCACGGTCCCGACCGAGCGCGAGACGCTCCGGGTGTCGCGTGAGATCGACGCCGCGTCCGGGAAGCTGTGGCGCGACGGCTGCGTCGGCCCGAAGGTGTCGCGCGGCTTCTTCAACCTCAACGAGGTCGAGAGCAACTTCCCGAACTGGCAGAAGGCCAACCGCGGCTGGGCGTCACGCGCGGCGGGTGGCCCGGGACGGCGCGGGGGACCGGAAGGGACCCGGACCACGTACTTCTACAACAACGGCTTCACGCCGTTCGGCCGGAGCTGGGGAGCCCCGTTCGCCCCGACGGCCAAGTGTCCGTTCGCCCCGGTGGAGACGCCACCACCGGCATCGTGCGACCCGGCGCTCCCGCCCGAGGAGTGCGTGCTGCCGAGCATCCCGCCCAAGCCGGACAAGACGCCGAAGCCGCCCTGATCGACTGGTGACCCCGGGTCCCGCGAGGTCGGGGTCGTCGCGACGTCGTCGAGCTAGGGACTGACGACCGTCGAGCTAGAGACTGACGACCGTCGCCCCGTCGCCGCCCTCCCCACGTTCACCCGGGCGCGCCGAGCGCACCAGCGGGTGCCCGGCGGCGGCATCGCGGACAGCGTCGCGCAGCGCGCCGGTGCCGAGCCCGTGGATGATCGTCACCGACCCGAGGCCGGCCACGGCCGCGTCGTCCAGGTACCGATCGAGCGCCTCGAGCGCCTCCTCCACGCGGGCACCGCGCAGGTCGAGCGATGAGGCCACGCTCCGCGCCCGCGCGAGGCGCAGTGCCGCCGTGCTCGAGGAAGCGAGGTCGCCACCCGCGCCGCTCCCACGCCCGGCCCCTGCGCCGGAGCCGACGGTCCCGGTCGACCCCGACGTGGACGTCGGGGCGCCGATAGCCGGCACGAGGTCGTCGACCTCCACGGTCACGCGCAGCCCACCTGCTTCCAGCGTCGCCCGCCGGCCACCCTTCTCGAGCGCGGCGACCCGTCCCTCCCAGCCGCCCGTCCGGCTCCTCGCCCGATCACCGACCTTCCACTCCGGACGCTCCGCCGCCGCTGGCGGCGGCTCCCCTGGCTCGACGGCGGGCAGCCGCCCGACGATCGACTCGGCACGGGCCAGTGCCGCATCCAGGGAGGCGGCCGTGACGGTCTCGCGCTCCAGCATGCGCCGGGTGGCGGCGAGCTCGGTGCGCAGGTCGTCGACGACGCGGTCCGCCTCCTCGCGCGCGGATCGGACATGCTCGTCGCGCTCCCGCCGGGCGCGTCGACGCTCCTCCTGCGCGGTCCGGAGCGCCTCCGCCGCCCGGGCTTCCGCGTCGCGCGCCCTGTCGAGCGCCTCGCTGGTCTCGCCCTCCGTCTCCCGGATCGCGGCCAGGGTGGCCTCGAACGAGCGCTGCGTCTCGGTGAGGCGGGAGCGGGCATCGGCGACGATCGCCTCCGGCAGGCCCAGACGCTCGGCGATCGCGAACGCCTGGCTGCCGCCCGGCAGGCCGATCGTCAGCTTGTATGTCGGCGAGAGCGTGTCGATGTCGAACTCGACCGCGGCGTTGCGCGCCCCGTCGGTGGTGTGCGCGTAGGCCTTGAGCTCGGCGTAGTGGGTCGTCGCGGCGACGATGGCACCCGCCCGGATGAAGTGGTCGAGCAGGGCCTGGGCGAGCGCAGAGCCCTCGGTCGGGTCCGTGCCCGCCCCGAGCTCGTCGAGGAGCACGAGCGTCCCAGGCCCCGCCTCGGCGACGATCGCTGTGATCCGCCGCAGATGACCCGAGAACGTCGAGAGCGACTGGGCGACCGACTGCTCATCGCCGATGTCGGCGAACACGTCGTGCCAGATGGGCAGCCGGCTGCCGGCCTCTGCCGGGACGTGGAGCCCGGCCTGGTGCATGAGGCTCAGCAGCCCGAGCGTCCGCAGGGTGACCGTCTTGCCCCCGGTGTTCGGGCCGGTCACGACGAGGGCCGTGTAGCCATCGCCGATCCGGACGTCGATCGGCACGACCCGTCCGGTCAGCCCGGGGTGGCGGGCGGACAGCAGGACGACCTCGGCCCGTTCCGCCGTCTCGGCGCGGGTGGCGTCCATGTCGGCGGCGAGCGCGGCCTTGGCTGCCCACAGGTCGAAACGGGCCAGGGCGTCCAGGGTCGCGCCGAGCGCGGCGGCATTCGCGGCGATGAGCGCCGAGAGCTCATCGAGGATGCGCGCCACCTCCTCCGTCTCGGCCGACTGCGCCTCGCGCCATGCGTTGCCCAGCTCGACCGCGACCAACGGCTCGACGAACAGCGTCTGGCCGCTCCCCGAGGCGTCATGGACGATGCCCTTCACGCGGGAGCGCGCCTCGGCCTTGACTGGCACCACGTAGCGGCCGTTGCGGAGCGTCACGATCGGCTCCTGCAGGGCGCTCCCGAGCTCGGCCCCGACCAGCGCGTCGAGGCGGCGTCGGAGGCGGTCGTACGCGACCCGGACCGCGGCTCGCAGCCCGCCCAGACGCGGCGAGGCCGTGTCGAGCAGCTCGCCCGTGGGGTCGAAGCTGCGCGCCAGCGTGCTGCGGACGGCGGGCAGCGGGTGGAGCTCGCGACCGAGCTCACGCAGGAGCGGGCGGCGCTCGTCGGCGAGAGACGTGGCCAGGCGGGCGGCGGCGTCGAGCGTGTCGGCGATGGCGAGGAACTGCTCGGCTTCGAGCCGGCCGCCACGGACCGCGCGCTCGATGAACGGCCCGATGTCGTGGGCGCCGCCGACGCCCACGCCGGGTCGATCCATCAGCAGCGCGCGCGCCTGGTCCGTCTCGTCGAGTCCGCGCGCGACGATGACCGGGTCAGACGATGGCTCGAGCGCCTCCGCGAGCCGGCGGGAGGGCGGGAACGACGTCGCGTCGGCGAGCCGCTCACGGACGAGCGGGAACTCCAGCAGGACCTGCGAGCGAGCGTCCACGGGCCCGCCCTCAGCGGGCGCGCGCGCCCGAGACGGACGGGTGACCGGTGATCGCGAACCGCCACGGCCGCGACGCCCAGTCCTCCCCCGCGTAGCCGACGCCGATGCGCGGCGTGACCGTCACATCGGCCGGCGTCAGGCGATCGCCAGGATCGGCCGGATCGCGCTCCAGTCGAAGCGGCGAGGCGTCATCGCATAGGTCGATGCCGGTCCAGCGCGTGTCGATCCCGAACGCCGCAGCCACGAGTCCGGGGCCGCTCGCGAGACGCTGCACTGGGGTGCGGGCGAGCCGTCGGCGCGCGGCGGTGAGGCCCTCCGGCGTCCGAGCCGCCTTGCGGCGGCCCTCGACCATCAGCCGGTCGCGGCGCATCTCGCCAAGCCCGACCAGCGGCTCGACAGCGCGAATCAGGACGGCCGACGGGGCGCCGTCGGCACCGGTGACCACGTTCAGACAGTCGTACATCCCGTAGACAAGGTACACGTAGGCGATGCCCGGCGGGCCGGCCATGACCTTGTTCCGGCGGGTGCTCTCGAAGCGGGCATGCGACGCCTTGTCGTCCGGACCCCCGTAGGCTTCGACCTCGACGATCCGGGCCACTCGTCGGCCGGTCGCGTCGTCACGGACCAGCCGCGATCCGAGGAGCTCGCGGGCGACGTCGGGCGCCGCGCCAGCGAGGCTCCCCCGATCGACGACGCTCAGGAGGCGCCGCCCGGGTACATGGCCTTGATGTTGCTCGGGATGAACAGGCCGACCAGGACGAAGAACGCCGGGATCAGCTGGTTGCGGAAGATATCGACGATCTGCGACGAGTCGAGGAAGGTCCACAGGTCGCGCAGGAACTGGATCTCCGATTCTCGTGGCTCCACCGCTGTGAGGCGGTAGTACGTGTCGAGGATGATCACGAACGCGGCGAGGATGATGGCCGCCTGCAGGATGCCGAGCAGGCCGCCGATGATCTCGTCGACGAAGCGCGCTTTCTCGAACAGCGGCTGCGGCCGATAGAAGCCTTGGACCACGATCGCGAAGGCCAGGGCGGCGGCGACGAACACGGTCAGGAACCCGATCATGTAGCTGTATTGCGCGTTCTGGTTGGTCCAGTTGCTGCGCAGGAAGCCACCGAGCGGTTCAGCGACGTTCGCCGCGAACAGGAACGAGAAGAGGATCGCGCCGATGCCGATCAAGCGTCGGATCGTGCCCTGAGCGAAGCCGAGCACGAAGAAACCGATGAAGAAGAGGACGATCAGCCAGTCGGACAGCTGGACGCCGGCGAGGGCCCCGAGATCCACCGAGCCTCCTTGCGTGACGGTCCGGGCCGGTCGTCCGGCCCGAAGCCGCGCAAGACTAGCAGCGGGCTCTCGCCGGTGACAACCGGCCCCGACGGGGGCTGGACCGGTACTTTCGGGCTAGGTCTCAGGTCCGGAGACGACCCCCGACATCGCCTGCGAGCCCTGCCGTGACCTCGGCCAGTGCGGCGTCGACCTCGGTCTCGACGAGGGTCCGCTGGTCCGCCCCGAACGCGACCCGGTAGGCGAGGCTCTTCTCCTCCTCGCCCAGCGGCCGGCCCCGATAGATGTCGAAGAGGGTCACGGCGCGCAAGAGGGGTCCCGCATGGCGGCGGATGGACGCCTCAACTGCAGCGGCCGGCGTGTCGGTCGTCACGATCACGGCAAGGTCCCGCTCCACGGTCGGGTGGCGGGACGGCGTGCTGACGCGGGGCGTGCTCACGACCCCGCCCGAGAGTCCCGCCACGGCAAGCTCGGCGACGATGATCCGTGCCGGCGCGCGGAGGTCAAGCGCGTCGACGACGGCGGGATGGACCTCGCCCACGCGCCCGGCGAGCAGGTCGTCGACGCTGACGCGCGCCGCCCGGCCGGGATGGAGGTTCGGATCGTCGCGCAGCGGCTCGTACTGCGGTCGGGCGAACCCGAGCCGTTCGGCGAGGAGCTCGATCATGCCCTTGGCGTCGTCGAGGTCGTAGTCGCGTGCGGGTCGATCCCACGCCTGGGCCTCCGACGCTCCAGTGATGGCCAGGCCGAGCCGCCACCATTCATGCGTGGCGTCGCCGTCCTCCGTGGCGCCGTACCCCTTGCCGACCTCGAAGATCGCAGCGTCGGATCGGCCGACCCGCACGTTCGTCGAGACGACCTCGAGCAGGCTGCCGATCAGGCTCTGGCGCAGGATGGAATGCTGGCTCGACAGCGGGTTCGTGACGGTGACCGGTCGGCCGCCGGCCCGCCCCTCGCCCGGCACGACCGGGTCGTCGGCAGGGCCGAAGCGCTCGACCATCGCCGGCGACACGAGCGCGAACGTGACGGCCTCGGACAGGCCGATCCCGGCGAGGGTCTCGCGCACGACGTCGCGGATCTCCAGCGGCGAGTGCCGGTATGGCGGCATCGGCGTGTCCGGCAGGATGCTCGGGATCGTGTCGTAGCCTTGGACGCGGGCGACCTCCTCGGCGATGTCGGCCTCGATGAGCAGGTCGCGACGCCAGCTCGGGACAGTCGCGATCAGCGTCTCCGCGGCGCCGGCGTCGACGTCCAGTGGCTGCGGAGCCGTCGCGACGAGGATGCGCGTGCCTGGCTCGGCAGGCTCGCTCTCGATCCCGACCCGGCGGAGGACGCTGGCCTGTTCCTCCGCAGGCGTCGTCGTCCCGAGCAGGCGATCGACGCGCGAGGGCCGGAAGGGCACCCGGACAGGCGCCGGTTCCGCGGGGTTCGTATCGACCGCGCCGACCGCGACCTCGCCACCCGCCCATTCCGTGATGAGCCGCGCGGTCCGATCGGCCCCGAGCTTCGCCAGTCGATGCTCCTGGCCCTTCTCGAAGCGAAGGCTGGCCTCCGAGCGCAGCGCGTAGCGGAAGGCGGTCCGACGGATGCTGATCGGATCGAAGATGGCCGACTCGACCACGACGTCCGTGGTCCCCGGTCCGATCTCGGACTCGGCGCCACCCATGACGCCCGCGATCCCGATCGGACCCTCGCTGTCGGCGATGACCAGGGTGTCCGTCGTGAGCTCCCGGATGCTGTGGTCGAGCGTCTCGAGGCGCTCGCCCTCGCGGGCGAGCCGGACGACGATGCGGCCGCCGTGGACGGCCGTGGCATCGAACGTGTGGATGGGCTTGCCGAGCTCGAGCATGACGTAGTTGCTCACGTCGACGACGTTGCTCACCGGGCGCTGGCCGGCCGCTAGGAGGCGCATCTGGACCTCGTCCGGGGACGGCTTGACGGTCACGCCGCCGACCCAGCGACCGACGAACCGGCTGCACAGGGCGGGCTCCTCCACGTCGACCCGGAGCCGCTCGGCGATCGGCGGGCCGGTCTCCGTGGGGTCGGTATCGGGGAAGCGCACGGGCGCGCCGGTCACGGCCGACACCTCGCGGGCCAGCCCGACCAGGCTCAGCGCATCTCCCCGGTTGGGCTTGACGTCCACGTCCAGGACGACGTCGCCGTACAGGTCGGCCAGGGCGGTGCCGATCGGGGCGTCTGACGGCAGGATGAGGATCCCGTCGGCATCCGACGTCAGGTTGAGCTCGTCGCCGGAGCAGAGCATCCCGTTGCTGACGACGCCCATCTTCTCGGTGCGCTCGATGCTGCGGCCGCCGGGCAAGACGGCCCCGGGCAGAGCCACCGGCACCCGCTGGCCCGCAGCGATGTTCGTGGCGCCGCAAACGATCTCGAGCGTCTGTCCGTCACCCGTCGTGACGCGGGTCAGCGACAGCCGATCGGCGTTGGGGTGCTTCTCGACCGCCAGAAGCTCGCCGACGACGACGTTCTGCCAGTCGGCGCCCCAGCGCTCGATGCCCTTGACCTCCATCCCGAGCAGCGTCAGACGCTCGGCGAGGCGCTCCGGCGTGAGGTCGATGTCGACGTAGTCGCGCAGCCAAGACAGGGGAACCCGCATCAGCCGGCGCTCTCGACATCGGACAGGCACCCGCTCTCCGAAGCCGGAGGCGACGCCCCCGCGAGCCATCCGGCTGAGGATCTCATCGGAACTGCTCCAGGAAGCGCAGGTCGTTCTCGAGGAAGAGGCGCAGGTCGGTGATGCCGTGCTTGAGCATCTTGATGCGCTCCGGCCCCATCCCGAACGCGAAGCCCTGGTAGCGCTCAGGGTCCAGGCCGCCGTATTGCAGGACGACCGGGTGGACCATGCCGGCGCCGAGGATGGTCATCCAGCCGCTCCGGCCACAGGCCGAGCAGCCGACGCCGCCACACACCAGGCATTCGACATCGAACGCGACCGACGGCTCGGTGAACGGGTAGTAGCCCGGTCGGAAGCGCGTCCGCTTGTCGGCCCCGTACATCGCCTTGGCGAACTGGTCGAGGAGGCCCTTCAGATCGGCCATCGTGGTCCCCTCGTCGATCATCAGCCCCTCGACCTGGAAGAACTCGGAGCCGTGGCTGGCATCGATGTTCTCGTAGCGGAAGCAGCGACCCGGCAGCAGCGCCCGAATCGGCGGTGTCTCCGTCTGCATGACGCGGATCTGGCCAGGCGATGTGTGGGTGCGGAGCAACCGACCCTCGACGTCGACGTAGAGCGTGTCCCACAGGTCGCGCGCCGGGTGGTCGGGCGGGATGTTGAGCATCTGGAAGTTGGTGATGTCGTCCTCGATCTCCGGGCTCTCGTAGGGCACGAACCCGAACTGGCCGAAGATCTCGGCGATCTGGCGCATCGACTCGATGCTCGGGTGGAGCGTGCCCCGACGGATCGACCGGCCGGGCGTCGTGACATCGACCGCCTCGGCGGCGAGACGGGCCTCCAGCTCGCTGCCGCGGAGCGCCGTGCCCTTCTCCGCCAACGCGGCCTCGATGGCCTGGCGCACCGCGTTGGCGATGGCGCCGACCTTCGGCCGATCCTCGGCGGGCAACGCACCGATCCCCCGGAGGACGGTGGTCAGGCGCCCCTTCTTACCGAGCACGTCGAGCTCGATCGACTCGAGCGTCGCGGCGTCTGGCGCAGCCCCGACCGAGCCGAGCGCTTCGGCCTGGAGTGCCTCGAGGTCGCGCGTCAGGTCGGCGAGTTCCACGTGTGTCCTTGGGTGCGATCGCTGGTTGGTCGAATCATGAACCCTCGACCGTCACGCGATCGAGGGTTCGAGCGCTACCCGGCGGTCGCTGGTCTTCGCTACGCGCCCTTCGCCGCTTCGGCGATGCGGCCGAACGTGGCGCTGTCGCGCACGGCCAGGTCCGCCAGGATCTTGCGGTCGATCTCGATGTCGGCCCGCTTGAGGCCGCTGATGAACTGGCCGTAGGTCATCCCGTTCTGGCGCGCCGCGGCGTTGATGCGGACGATCCACAGCTCGCGCATCTGGCGCTTGCGCTGCTTGCGGTCGCGGGTCGCGTAGGCGAGCGCGTGGAGGAGCGCCTCGCGGGCGGGCTTGACCAGCTTCGAGCGCGTGCCGCGCCGGCCCTCGGCGGCCTTGAGCAGCCGCTTGTGGCGCTTATGGGCGGTGACGCCTCGCTTGACTCGTGCCATGGCGGGTGGTGGCTCCTAGAGGTACGGCAGCATGCGGCGGACCTGCTTCGCATGCACGGGCTTCATGATCGTCTTGCCGGCGTACCGGCGGGTCCGGCGCGATGACTTGATCTCGAGGTGATGGCCGCGCCACGCGTTGACCCGGATGATCTTGCCGCTACCGGTCTTGCCGATGCGCTTCTGGGCCGTCTTGTGGCTCTTCATCTTCGGCACGCTGGCCTCACTCTCCTGCTTGCACGGGCTCGGGCGCGGGGGCGGCCGGCGCCTTGGGGACGGCGGGCGTCTCCGCGGTCGGCTTGGTCGCTGTCTCGGTCTTGGTTTGGGTCGTGGCCGCGGGCTGGGCCGGGGGTTGGGCCACGACGGTATTCGATTCCGGTGCGGGCGGTGGCTCGGCCGTCGCGTCGGGCGGCGTCACGTCCGGCGCGTGCCTGCGGTCTGGCGCGTCGTGGCTCTTGGGCTTGTGGACCGATGCCATCGTGATGTGCATCGATTTGCCCTCGAGCAGCGGCGTCCGTTCCGCGACTCCATGATCCTTGACTCGTTCCACGAACCTGGCGATCAGGTTCCGGCCGATCTCCGGGTGGGTCAGTTCCCGACCCCGGAAGCGGACCGTCACCTTGATGCGATCGCCGTCCTCGAGGAACTCGATCGCGCGGTGGACCTTGGTATCGAAGTCGCCGACGCCGATCTTCGGCGTGAGGCGGACCTCCTTGAAGGTGACCGAGCGCTGCTTGCGCTTGTTCTCCTTCTCTCGCTTCGTCAGCTCGTATTTGTACTGCCCGAAGTCGAGGAACCGGACCACCGGGGGCTGAGCCATCGGAGCGACCTCGACGAGGTCGTATCCCCGCTCCTGCGCCATCTCGAGGGCCTTCGGCGTAGGCATGACGCCTAGCTGGGCACCCTCTTCATCG
>DATBMM010000103.1:0-3983 GCA_036554825.1 Candidatus Limnocylindrales bacterium | reverse complement strand
GTCCGAGTCTAGCACGGCGCCCCTGCGCGACCGGCTGTACGACCCGTGCGACGTTCTTGGACGGAACACGTGGCGTCACCAGCCCTGCACGGTCCCAAACCCAGGATGCGAGTTCCGCCGTCTGGGATCGGCCGCTCCGCACGGTCGTCGCGATCTGGTTCCGCTGCGGAACGCCGGAATGGATGAGTCCGTGCCGGACCGTCCTTCAGCCCAGGTCCTGGAGCTCGTCCTTCGACTCGCGCGACAGCAGGTCGATCAGGCAGCGCTGGACGCTCTTGCCCTCGAACAGCGCGTTGTGCACCTCGCGCGCGATCGGCATCTCGACGCTGTAGCGGTCGGCCAGCGCGAGTGCCGCGTCGACCGTGTAGGCACCCTCGGCGGTGCCCGGAAGGGTCGCCTCGATCTCGGCCCATGACCGCCCCTTGGCCAGCTCCTCTCCCAGCCGGTGATTGCGCGAGAGCGTCGAGCCGCACGTGGCGATGACGTCGCCGATGCCCGCCAGCCCCGCGAAGGTGAGCCGGTTCGCGCCGGCCGCCGCACCGAGCCGGATCATCTCGGCCAGGCCACGGGTCATGAGGCCCGCCTTGCCGTTGTCCCCGAAGCCCAGCCCATCGGCCGCGCCGGCGGCGATCGCGATCACGTTCTTGAGCGCCCCGCACAGCTCGACGCCCAGGATGTCGCGGTTGACGTACAGGCGGAACTCGCGGCGGGCGAGGCGTTCGGCGATCCGCTGCGCCAACGCCACGTCCTCCGCCGCGACCACCGCCGACGCCGGGAGGCCTCTGGCGATCTCGCCCGCCAGGTTCGGGCCGGACAGCGCGGCGATGCGGCGCATGTCGATCCCGCTCGCGTCGGCGATGACCTCGCTCATCCGCAGCAGCGAGCCGTTCTCGAGCCCCTTGACGACGGACAGCACATCGGCCGACGCGGGCATGTGCGGCGCCACCGAGCGCACGACGGCCCGCAGGTGGGACGACGGCGTGGCGAACACGACCAGGTCCGCGGCGCCGGCCACGGAGGCTGGATCGGCCGAGGCGACGAGGGCCTCGGGCAGCTCGATGCCCGGCAGGCGTCGCTCGTTCCGGTGCTCCCGGTTGATCTGGTCCGCGACCTCCGGCCGGTGCGTGACGAGCAGGACCGGCTCGCGCTTGGCGACGATCGTCGCCAGGGTCGTGCCCCACGCGCCCGCCCCCACGACCGCGACGCTGGGGCCGGCGGCCATCAGCGGGCCCGGCGGGTCCGCGGCGCGGAGCGGCGGACCGGCTTCGACGGCACCGAGCGCGCCTTGCGACGGCGCGGCAGCTTGACCGACGCCCGGTCTCGGAACACGAGCCGGATCGGCGTCCCGTGGAAGCCGAACGTGTCGCGCAACCGGTTCTCGAGGTAGCGGCGGTACGAGAAGTGAACTGATGAAGCGTCGGAGGCGAAGAACACGAACGTCGGGGGCGCGATGGCCGCCTGCGTCGCGTAGAACAGCTTCGGCCGCTTGCCCCGGACCAGCGGCGGCGGCGTGCGCTCCGTCGCGGACATCAGCATGCGGTTCAGCTCGCCGGTCGGCACGCGCCGGCGGCGCTCGGCCCAGATATCGACCGCGAGCTCCAGCACGCGCCCGACCCGCTGCCCGGTCTTGGCGCTGATCGACACGACCGGCGCGAACTCCAGGAACGGGGCATCACTGCGGATCCACTCGACGTATTGGTCGAAGGTGCGGTCGGTCTTGTCCTCGACGAGATCCCACTTGTTGACCGCCACGACGAGGCCCTTCCCCTCCTCGACCGCGTAGCCGGCGACATGGGCGTCCTGCGACGTCAGCCCCTCGACGGCATCGATCACGAGCACGGCGACGTCGGCACGGGCGAGGGCGCTGAGTGCGCGCATCGTCGAGTAGCGCTCCGCAGCCGGCCCTGAGGCAACCTTCCCCCGTCGCCGGATGCCGGCGGTGTCGATGAGCACGACCTCGCTCCGGCCCCATGCCAGTCTGGTGTCGATGGCGTCGCGCGTCGTGCCGGGAACCTCGGACACGATCGCGCGCTCCTCCCCAAGGAGCGCATTGAGGAGGCTGGACTTTCCGACGTTCGGTCGCCCGACGAACGCGATGGCCGCGGGTCCCGTGTCGGCCTCGGCGGCGATCGCCGCGTCCCATCGCGCCGCCTCGGCATCCTCGGCGGAGGCCTCGGCCCCGTCGAGATCCTCCTCCGGCTCGCCGACGACGAACGGCTCCAGGCGACCCGCCGCGACCTCGTCGGCCCACGCCTCCGCCTCGGCCTCGCGCTGCTTTCGGGCGATCTCGGCGTCGCTCTCGGTCGGCAACGCCCACACGATGGCGTCGAGGAGGTCACCCGTGCCGCGCCCGTGCGACGCGGAAACGGGATAGGTCTCGTCCCAGCCGAGCGCATGGAACTCGGCCGCCTCGAGCTCGCGCTTCTCGTTGTCCGCCTTGTTGACCGCGACGATCACCGGGGCCGGAGCACGCCGCAGCAGCTCGGCCGCCTCGAGATCAGCCGGGGTCATGCCCGCGGCGGCATCGACCACGAAGACGATGACGTCGGCCTCGGAGATGGCGAGCCGAGCCTGTTCCTGGACGCGCAGCTCGATGGGATCGGCGGTGTCGACCTCGAGCCCGCCCGTGTCGATCAGGACGAACCGGCGGCCGTTCCATTCGGCGTCACCGTACAGTCGGTCACGGGTCGTGCGGGCACGGTCCTCCACGATCGCCGTCCGTGAGCCGACGATGCGGTTGAACAGGGTCGATTTCCCGACGTTCGGGCGCCCGACGATGGCCACGATCGGGATGGCCCGTGCCGTGCGGTCGGGCGCGGTCCGGGCGGCCACGGGGGGTTCAGGCCGCGCCGCTGGCGGGCGTCGACGTGATGTGCGGGAGCGAGGTCGTGCGGCCGGCCGGCGTCGCGGCGCGACCCAGCGCGGCCTCGGCGAGCTCCTCGGCCCGGGCCGCCGCATCGGGCGTGCCGGCAAGCTCGAGGATGCGCCGCGTGACGTCACGCAGGTCCTCGATCGGGGTCGAGGTCCCGCCCGTCACGCCGACGATGCGGGCGCCCTCGAACGGCACCGCGTCGGTGAGGTCGCGGACGCTCTCGATCTGGACCGCGTGCGTGCCGGCGATCTCACACAGCCTGGTCAGCTCCTTGGTGTTCGCGCTCGACCGGCCGCCGACGACGACCATCATGTCGACCTCGGCCGCCGCCTCCATCGTGTCCTGCTGGCGGCGGATCGTCACCGGGCACACGGTGTTCACGATCTTGAGCTCGTGGGCGCGGCCGACCATGAACGCTGCCAACTTCTCGAACTTCCACGGCGGCTGCGTCGACTGGGAGATGAGCGCCATCCGCTTCTTCCGTGGGATCTTCTCCTCCCACTCCTCTTCCTCGTCGACCACGATGGCGTCGGGCGCGAAGCCGAGCATGCCGACCACCTCGGCGTGCTTCGGCGTGCCGAGAAGCACGATCGTGTAGCCCTCCTCGACGAGCTTCGTCAGCTCGCGGTGCTCCTGGATCACCCAGGTGCAGGTGCCGTCGATGACCTCGAGTCCGCGCGCCTCGGCGCGGGCCATGACGTCGGGGCGGACGCCGTGCGCACGGATGACGACCGCAGCGCCATGGTCGACGTCGTCGAGCGTGTCGACCGTCTCGATGCCCAGGTCCTGCAGGTTCTGGACGACGCCTTCGTTGTGGACGACCTGTCCGAGGGTATGCGTGGCCTTGCCGGCGGCCGACGCCTCCTTGGCCTTGTCGATCGCCTCGCGCACGCCGTAGCAGAACCCGGTCCGCTTCGCGATGCGGACCTCCTGGACCGTACCCATGCGTCGATTATCCCACGGGCTCCGGTTCGGGCACCCCTGGCGCGATGGTCCCGTAGCGGCCCCGCTGCCGTTCCGGGAGCAGCTCGGCGATGCGCCGCATGATCAGGTCGGTCGCCGCGGTCTTGGCCGCCCGGCGGTCCAGGTCGGCGGGGAGCTCGTCGGCGAG
>DATBMM010000002.1:0-2999 GCA_036554825.1 Candidatus Limnocylindrales bacterium | reverse complement strand
CCGGTCGGCTCGTCGGCGATGATCAGGCGCGGGTCGTGGACGAGGGCGCGAGCGATGGCCGTGCGCTGCTGCTCGCCGCCCGACAGCTGGGCGGGCACCTGCTTCGCCTGGGCCGTCAGGCCGACGATGGCCAGCACGCGATCGACCGCCGGGCGGATCTGGCGGCGCGGATGGCCGGTCACCTCGAGCGCGAACGCGACGTTCTCCCAGACCGTCTTGGTCGGCAGGAGCTTGAAGTCCTGGAAGATGATCCCGATCTTGCGACGCATCCGCGGGACCTGGCGGCGCGGCAGCCGGGCCAGGTCCTGGCCGTCGAGCACGACGTCGCCGCGCGTCGCCACCTCGTCCCGGATCAGCAGCTTGATCAGCGTGGACTTGCCCGCCCCCGAGGGGCCGACGAGGAACACGAAGTCACCTTCCGGGATGACGAGGTCGACGTCGCGCAGGGCGACCTTGCCGTTCGGATACTGCTTCGTGACGTCGTGCAGGACCAGGACCGCCCGGTCGGGAAGGGCCTGGTCGCGGCCACGTTCGAGGATCCGGCGCCGGAGCGATCGCGCCGCCGATGGCGCTGGGGCGATGGTCACGGGCGACTCCGCGGGCGGGAAGGGGCGGCGATCGACGGTCGCCACGGTCCTCGTTTCGGTTCGACCCCATCCGCGGGCACGGCAGCGGGAACCACGTCGGCGCCGAGGCTAACACCGGCCCATCGGGCGCGGCAAACGTACGGGGGGCCTATCGGGCACCCGGACGATGGTCCGGTCCGGATGGGTCTGCTGGGGTCAGGTACGGTCTACAGCAGGCCCGGCGAGATCGGCAGGTAGCGGGACAGGTCGACCAGCGGCTCGTCCCAGCAGAGCAGCACCGGGAAGGGCTCGAGCCGGAAGCCGGCCTGCAGCGCTCCGACGACCACGCGGTCGGCCGTGCCGGGCACCCAGATGGCGAACGCCCCGCGCGGGATGACCTCGCTGGTCAGGTGGCCCACGATCGGGGCGAGCAGCTCCGGGTCGCGGCTGGCCACCGGCCCCACCCGGCCCGCCTCGGTGGCGTAGCCGTACGCCAGCGGCGAACCATCGGGCGCCTGGTACAGCCAAGCACGACGGTTCTCCGCCCGCAGGTAGCGATGGTCGATCGGGTGGCGGACCCCCAGCGTCGCCAGGTCGAGCTCGTCGACGATGGCGACGAGCCGCTCGTGCCCATCGGTGGCCAACCGATCGAACGGGATGGCGCGGACGCCGCTCGGCAGCGCCCCGAACGCCTCTGGTCGGCTGGGCAGCCCGATCAGGTTGAGGAGCGGGACGCGGGGCACGATGCCCAGCGAGGCGTACAGCGCGTTGCTGATCGGCTGGGCGCTGTCGGTGCCGGTCGCGCGGACCGTGTCAGCGCCGGCGGGCGGTCCGGTGCGATCGAGCAGGGCGCGCCCGACCCCGCTGCCCTGCATCTCGGGCAGTACGAAGCACATCGACAGGTACCACAGCCGCTCGCGCATCACGGCCGCGGCGAATGCCACGATCCGGGTACCGCTCGAGGCCTCCGGGTCGGGGCGCGTCGCGACGATGAACCGGTCAGGGTCGGTCGCGCGCAGGTGGGCGTAGAGGCGCACGATCGGGCCGTTCTCGGGCTCGATATGGGGCTGGTTCAGGCGGCCGATGTAGTCGTTGATGGAGTCGCGCCAGATGCCCGCGCAGGCCTCCAATTCATCGGGCTGGACCGGCCGGTACGTCAGCTCCGCACCGATCGCGCGGCCGGTCCCGGTCGTCACGCGGCGTCGCCCTCGCCGTCGCCACGCCACTCCCCGCCGGTGGCGAGTCGCTCGAGCTCCGCCTGCATGAACGCATCGAGGTCGCCGTCCAGGACGGCGGTCGTGTTGCCCGTCTCGTAGCCGGTCCGGAGGTCCTTGACCATCTGGTAGGGGTGCAGCACGTAGCTCCGGATCTGGTTGCCCCAGCCGGCCTCGACGTGTTCGCCCTTGAGGGCGCGCAGCTCGGCCTCCTTCTCCTCGAGGGCACGCTCGAGGAGGCGCGCCTTGAGCACCTTGGTCGCGTTCTCCTTGTTCTGGGTCTGCGAGCGCTCGTTCTGGCTCTGCACGACGATGCCGGTCGGGATATGGGTCAGGCGCACGGCCGAGTCGGTCTTGTTGACGTGCTGTCCGCCGGCGCCCTGTGAGCGGTACGTGTCGACGCGGATCTCGTCCCAGTCGAGCTCGATCTCGATGTCGTCCTCGACCTCGGGCAGCACTTCGACGAGGGCGAACGTCGTCTGGCGGCGGTTCTGCGAGTCGAACGGGCTGATCCGCACCAGCCGATGGACGCCGCGCTCGGCGCGCAGCCAGCCGTACGCGCGGCGACCGTCGACCTCGACGGTGACGCTCTTGAGCCCCGCCTGCTCGCCTTCCTGCAGGTCGATCACCTCGGTCTTGAAGTGGTGATGCTTGTCGGCCCAGGCGAGGTACATGCGCAGGAGGATCTCAGCCCAATCCGTCGCCTCGGTGCCGCCGGCACCCGCGCTGATGGTCAGGATCGCGGGGTGCT
Source organism: Candidatus Limnocylindrales bacterium (assembly GCA_036554825.1). Classification (GTDB taxonomy): domain Bacteria; phylum Chloroflexota; class Limnocylindria; order Limnocylindrales; family CSP1-4; genus SPCO01. The sequence goes on along the minus strand of DATBMM010000002.1, from coordinate 468 downwards.
CGTCGTACTCGCCCGAGAAGAGCAGCGTCGTGCGCTCGCGGGCGAAGTCGCTCTCGAGGGCGGCGGCGCTGCGCTCGAGCTCGGCGGCGAGCTCGTCGTCGGGGGCCTCGTTCAGCAGCTCGACGCCGGCCTCGAGGTCGGCGGCACGGGACAGCAGCCCCTGCCACGTGTCGATCTCGGTACGAAGGCCATCGGCCTCGCGGAGGACCTTCTGCGCGCGCCGCTGGTCGTCCCAGAAGCCAGGCTCGAGGGTCAGCGCGTCGAGCTCGGCGACGCGTTCCTGCTTCGCCTGGAGGTCAAAGGCGCCCCGAGGTCGACCGGATCCGCTCGGCCAGGTCGCGGATGGCGGACGCGTCCACTAGTTCCGGCCTTGGAGATCCTGGAGCAGGATCGGGCGCAGCTCGATGAGCCGCAACGCGGTCTTGCTGCGGGCGACGACGGGGTTCACGCAGGGGCAGTAGCTGTTGT
>DATBMM010000282.1:0-1762 GCA_036554825.1 Candidatus Limnocylindrales bacterium | reverse complement strand
CCCGTCGCCGATGGTGACGGCGGCAAGGTCGCTCTCCGGTGTTGCGTCCGTGATGGGCAGCCCGCTGACCGTATCGACAAAGATTAGCCCGTCGGGCATCCGGCGCGCGCCGTCGAAGGTGACCGCACCGCGGTAGTAGGTGCCCCGGACCCGAGCGACCGCCTTCAGCGCCTCGAGTTCGGCGGCCGTGAAGGCGAGCGCATCGAAGCCGGCCGGCGCCTGTTGCTGCTGGACGTCCGCACCCTCGTTCGGGACCTGCGTGTCGCCCGCTCGGCCCTGCACCTGGGCTCCGGCCCCGATGGTGGTCGCGCCGGTCGACCACGTCCCCGCCCGATCGCCGCAGGTGCCGTCTCCGTGAGCGTCCACGGCCACCCCGTCCCCGATCTCCAGGCCGCCCCGGATGGCGATCGCGGCCGGCGGCTCCGGGAAGCGGAGGCGCACCGCGGTCGCGCTGATCTCCTGCCGGGCACGACCCAGAGGGCCGGGTTCGGCCGGGACGAGCCCGACCGAGACCACCTGTCGCTGACGATCGCCGTCGCCGCTGATCGTCACGAGGAAGGCGCCGAGGGCCGCACCGGTCTCGGTCGCGACGCTCATCAACCCGGTGCCGTCGTAGGGCGCGGGAGCCGGCCCCGACCACGCCACGCCCTCGGCCGACTCCGGGCGCCCCAGAGCCCACAACGCACGCTCCAGCCCGGCCTCGGCGAGCGCCTGAGCCTGGGCGATCATCACGTGATTGCGCGCGACCAGTGGCTCCTGGCCGGTGAGCATCGACAGGGTGACGAGGACGACCGAGAGGACCAGGAGAATCAGCAACACGACGGGCACGACCGCGCCACGCTCGGCTCGCTTCGTCCCGGAAGTGGGTGTGAAGATCACCGGGGGCCGATGTACGTGCTCAGCACGACCGCGCCTCGGTGAGCCGAAGACGGACCGTGGAGGCCGGAGGCCGGGTAGCTGACCGTAACCGTGAGCTGGCGGAGGCCGGGCGTCTCGATCCCCGAGCATCCCGGAGCCACCCCGCAATCCCGCACCCGGATCGTTCGGTCGAACGACGCATAGGGCTGCGTCAGCGCGGGCTCGTCCGCGAAAGCCGTGAGATCCGCCCCCGAGCCCACCGCGTGGCGGATCTGCTCCAGGCGGTCACTAGCCAGGAAGACGGCGATCGACCGCTGTCCGCCCTCGTGGAGACCGGAGGCGGCCGACGGCAGCAGCGAGGTCATGGCGACGAGTCCTATGGAAAGCACGGTCAGAGCGATGAGGACCTCGGCGAGCGTCAATCCTTGCTTCTCTGCAAGGAGCGAACGCACGTCGTCGTGAACCTAGGGAATGGTGACCCGGCCGGAGGCCGCGACCGTCACGGTCAACGTCCGTCCACTCGCCGTGTCGGTCACGGTGTAGGTCGCGCCGGTGGTGGCGTTGCCGAGCTGGCCGAACACTGCGCTCGCGCCCGACGAGAGGCTGATGGTCTCCGGCAGCCGGATGCTGTTCGACGCGTTGACGAGCCCGGCCACCGTGAGCACCGTACCGCCGCAGGTGGTCGACCGGTAGTGCATCGTGCTGGCCGTGTGCCTCACGCAGATGGGTCCGTTGGTCTTGATGGCGAGCTGACGGCCCTCGTTGAGATACGCGCTGACGCTCTGAGCCGCGGCCCGCACCTTGGCGCTGCGGTAATAGTTCAGAAAGGACGGCATGGCCCACGTGGTGACGACCGCGATCATGCCGACCGTGATGATCAGCTCGATGAAGGAGTAGCCCGCTG
>DATBMM010000086.1:0-2715 GCA_036554825.1 Candidatus Limnocylindrales bacterium | reverse complement strand
GACGACGGTCGACCCGACTTCAGCCTGCTCCAGACGAAGCTCGGCGACAAGGAGGCGACCGGGCTCGTGTACCAGGCGTTCGACCTTCTCTATCTCGACGGGCGTTCGCTGCTCGACGTCCCGCTCGAGGATCGGAAGCGGCTGCTCAAGAGCGTGCTCAAGGACCATCCCCGGGTCCGGTTCGCGTCACACGTCGTCGGCGACGGGACGGCCTTCTTCGAGGCAGCGTCGAAGCTCGGGGTCGAGGGCATGGTCGCGAAGCTCCGGCGATCGCGCTACGAGCCGGGTCGACGCACCGGGGCGTGGCTGAAGATCAAGATCCGGCCCGAACAGGAGTTCGTGGTCGGTGGCTGGACACCCGGGAGTGGCAACGCCCGCGACCTCGGTGCGCTGGCGATCGGCGTCTATGAGGGCGACAAGCTCCGCTTCGCCGGCAAGGTGGGGAGCGGCTTCACTGGCGCGATCCGGGCCGATCTCCTGAAGCGGCTCAAGCCACTCGTCCAGGACGACCCGCCGTTCGACCCCGCGCCGCCCAAGGACTACCGTGGTCGATGGGGCGGTGACCTCAAGGACATCACCTGGGTCCGGCCCGAGATCGTGATCCGTGCCGAGATCGGTGGTTGGACGCGCGACGGCCAGGTCCGCCAGACCGCCTACAAGGGCATCGAGGCCGGCCGCGATCCCATGACCGTCGTCAAGGAGACGGCCGTGGCGACGAACACGGCCGTCCGCGACGCCGAAGCCGCCGAGCCCGCGCCAGTCGAGGAGGAGTCGATGCCCCAGAAGACCAAACCTTCGAAATCGAAGGACCCGAAAGCATCGACCCAAGCGACCAAGTCATCGACCCGAGCGACCAATGCATCCACCCAGGCGACCAAGGCATCGACCCGAGCGCCCAAGTCATCCACCCGAGCGCCCAAGTCATCCACCCAGGCGACCAAGTCATCGACCCCGGAGTTCGCTGGCCCGACCGAGGCCGAGCTGGCCGAGCTGGATGCCCTCGGCAAGGAGGGCGTGTGGCACATCGGCGGTCGTGAGCTGAAGCTGACCAACCTCGACAAGACGCTGTTCGAGGGTCGACCGGGGCCTGACGGGGAGCAGGAGCCTCCAGTCACCAAGCGCGAGCTCATCCGCTACTTCGCGACGATCGCGCCGACGATGCTGCCGCACCTGGTCGACCGACCACTCAACCTGCAGCGCTTCCCGAACGGCGCCGGGGCCCCGGGGTTCTGGCAAAAGGACATCCCGGAGACCGCGCCGAAGTGGCTCAAGCGGTGGCACGAGACCGGCGTCGACGGTCGCGAGGATCGCGATGCCAACGACCATCTGCTGGCGGTCGATGCCGCAAGCCTTGCCTGGCTCGGTAACCAGGCCAGCTTCGAGGTCCACGCTTGGACCGGCAAGCTGCCCGAACCGTGGCAGCCGACGTTCGCCTACATCGATATCGACCCGGGCGAGAAGACGACGTGGGACGAGACGCTGACCCTCGCCCGCCTGTATCGGGCCGCGCTCGAGCATCTCGGCGTGCGTGGCTACCCCAAGACGACGGGCAAGCGCGGCATCCAGGTCTGGATCCCGATCGTCCACGGCAAGTACGACTTCACCGAGACGAGCCAGTGGGTGGAACGGGTGTCCAGGGCGGTCGGCTCGACCGTCCCGAACCTGATCTCCTGGGAGTGGGCCAAGGCCGCCCGGAAGGGTCGGGCGCGTCTCGACTACACCCAGAACGCGTCGATCAAGACGCTCGTCGCGCCGTACTCGGTTCGCCCGGCGCCGGGCGCACCGGTGTCGACGCCGATCGCCTGGGACGAGCTCGACGACCCCGATCTCCGGCCCGACCGCTGGACGATCCGGACCCTGCCGGCGCGGGTCGCGAAGGTGGGTGACCTGTTCGCGCCGGCGCAGACCGATGCGCAGGAGTTGCCCCCGGTCTGATGCACATTCTCCGCCGCTCCCTGAGGGGTAGTCGGTGATGCACACCGGCCGCATCAAACGGGCGGCGTGGAGGTCGCGAGCCGGAACGCGCAGCGCGGCCGTCAGTACGGCGGTCGCAGACCCGGGAACATCGGGAAGTGGCGAACGTTCAACGTCGCGAGGTCTGCCGACAGGAATTCGGTCGCGGCCGCGACGATCGCATCGACGACATCCAGGCCGTGACTCGAGCCCCACCGTGCACCGAGCGCCCCAGCCCGATCCGCCAACGCCGGGTCGACATCGAGCCATCCAAGTGAAGCGAGGACCTCCTCCACCACTCCCCGCTCATCGGGGCGCATCGACCATCGGACCTCTGTTCGGACCGGTGTGACGCTCCAGAGCTCTTGCTCCCTCGATGCGGCGTCGAGGAATGCCATGGCGTCCGGATGTCCGCGAGTGGCATCGATCAACACCGAGGCGTCGATGACGATCCTGCTCAACGATCGAGCTCGGCGTCACGATCCGTATCGGTCAGCCGCTGCGTCCGATACCGTTCGAGCTTCGCTCTGCTCCGACGGTTGAGCTCCTCGTAGATCTCGTCGATGTCGTCCCGGTCGGCCCAGATGCCGGCGGCGTTCTTGAGGGCAGCCCGGAACCGCTCCGGGTCCCAGGTCGGCCCGAGGTACTGCTGCACGGCGTCGCGGATGAGGTGCGACCGCGTCGTCCCCTGCGCGCGCGCACGCCGATCCAGCTCATGGGTCTGTGCGGTCGTCAGGTATATCTGCGTGCGGTCCACGAAAC
>DATBMM010000277.1:0-8450 GCA_036554825.1 Candidatus Limnocylindrales bacterium | reverse complement strand
GGTGCGCACCACGTTCACCGGGGCTATGAGAACATCGAAGGCAAGTTCCTGGAGCTCGGGGCCAGGATCGAGAGCCTCGCGGAAGGGAACGACACCACCTCCCCATGAAGATCGGCATCGACCTCGGCACGGCCAACGTGCTCGTCTACGTCAAGGGCAAGGGCATCGTCATCACGGAGCCCTCGGTCGTCGCCGTGTCCGACGACAATCGGATCGTGGCCGTCGGCGAGGAGGCGCGCGAGATGATCGGTCGCACGCCCGGCAACATCCAGGCCATCCGGCCCATGAAGGACGGGGTCATCGCCGACTACGTCATCACCGAGGCGATGCTGCGGTTCTTCATCGCCAAGGCGACCCGAGGGCGGATCGGCTTCAACCGCCCCGAGGTGATGATCAGCGTGCCGGCCGGCGTCACGTCGGTCGAGAAGCGCGCCGTCCGCGACGCCGCGCTCAAGGCTGGGGCGAAGGACGCGTACCTGATCGAGGAGCCGCTCGCCGCGGCCATCGGCGCGAACGTCCCGATCAGCGGCCCGTCCGGCAACATGATCATCGACATCGGCGGCGGGACGAGCGAGATCGCGGTCATCGCCCTGGGCGGGATCGTCGTGTCGCATTCACTCCGCGTCGGCGGCAACAAGTTCGACGAGGCGATCGCGACCTACATCCGCAAGAAGTACAACCTCATGATCGGCGAGCGGACGGCCGAAGAGGTCAAGATGCAGATCGGCACCGCGCTCCCCCTCGAGCGCGAGCTGACCATGGAGGTCCGCGGCCGCGACCTCATCGCCGGCCTCCCGCGCACCATCCCCATCACCTCGTCGGAGGTCATGGAGGCCATCGAACAGCCCCTCCAGCAGCTGGTGGCCGCGGTCCGGTCCGTGCTCGAGCAGACCCCGCCGGAGCTGTCGTCGGACATCATCGACAAGGGGATGGTCATGTCGGGCGGCGGGGCGCTGCTGCGCAACATCGACAAGCTGCTCACCCAGGTGACCGGGGTGCCCTGCCACGTCGCCGAAAACTCGCTCGACTGCGTGGCGCTCGGCACCGGCCTCGCCCTCGAGCACTTCGACTTCTTCAAGAAGTCCCTGGTGCAACAGATCTAAGACCCTCGGGCCGGTGGCGGGGAGGAGCCCCGCCCCGACCTCGGAAGGCTCGGGAACGAACATGACGACTGACGGAGCGGACCCGCGTCCCGCGCGGGCCTTCATCGACCTTCACTGCCACACGTCCGCGTCGTTCGACAGCCTGTCGGACCCGGCGAAGGTGGCCCGTGCCGCAGCCGCCCGCGGCCTCACCCACCTGGTCATCACCGACCACGATCGGATCGACGGCGCTCTGCGCGCGCGCGACGCCGCGCCCGATGCCCTGACGGTGATCGTCGGCCAGGAGATCAGGACCAAAGCCGGAGACCTGATCGCGGCCTTCATCGAGCGGCCGATCGACACGGGCCTATCCGCGGGCGAGGCGATCGACGCCGTCCGAGCGCAGGGTGGCCTCGTCGGCCTGCCGCACCCGTTCGACCGGTTGCGCAACTCGATCCTGCGCGATGCCCTCGAACTGTCGCTGCTGCCGCTGGTCGACTGGGTCGAGGTCCACAACGCCCGCCTCGTCGGGCGCGGGAACGAGCGAGCCGCCGAGGCCGCGCGCGACGCCGGTCGACCGGGCGTCGCGGTCTCCGACGCGCATACGATCCTCGAGGTCGGCGTGGCCTACACGGTGCTCGACGGCGACCCGTCGACGGCCGCCGGGCTGCTCGCGGCCCTTCCCGCGGTCGATCTCGTCACGGGGCGGGCGAGCTACGCGGTCAGGCTGTGGACGCCGCTCGCGAAGGGGGTCCAGCGTGCACGCGGCAACGGCCGCGGCCGACCGGTGGTGCGGGCGTGACCGGACCGCGGCAGGACCATCGACCGATGGATGCTGGGACCGGCGAGCCCGTACGGTCGTCCTCGATGGAGGCCACCCCCGCGATCGATCCTCGGACCGCTGTCGGCGGCGGCGGCCCGGCGCGGTCGGCGGCTCCCGGCACACCCGTCGGACCGACCGGTGTGACGCCCGCCGAGGTCGAGCCCGATGTCGAGGGCATGTCGCTCGCGCGCCGGCTGCGGCAGCCGCGGACGATCCTGTCGATCGCCGTCCCGATCGTCATCATCGCGATCTTCGTCTCGCTCAACGGAACACAGCTGTCGAAGGTCCCGAGCCTGATCCTCGCCGCGAACGGCGCGCTGGTGCTCGTGGCGTTCCTCGTGTTCTATGCCGGGTTCCCGTTGCGTGGCCTGCGCTGGGCGACCCTCCTGCGCGGCACGGGGCAGCACATCTCGACCCGCGACTCGACCGAGATCATCTTCCTGTCCTGGCTCGTCAACTGCGTGGTGCCCGCCAAGCTCGGCGACGTCTACCGCGCCTACCTGCTGAAGATCAACAGCACGGCCTCGCTGTCGCGGACGTTCGGCACCGTGTTCATCGAGCGCGTCCTCGACCTGTTCGCGATCGCCACGCTCGGCCTCGCCGCCGGCTACTGGAGCTTCCGCAGCGGCCTGCCGCCGGCCATCCAGATCGTGTTCGGCATCGGTGTCGTGGTGGTCGTGGGCCTCGCCTTCGCGCTGCTGACCATGCGCAACTTCGGGCGGCGCATCATCGTCGCCCTGCCCCTCCCGCACCAGGTGCTGGAGCTGTACGACCGGTTCGAGGAAGGCGTGTTCGGCGCCCTCGTGGCGCGCCACCTGCCGCGGCTCGTGTTCCTGACCGGGCTCGTCTGGATGACCGAATCGCTGCGCCTGTTCTTCGTGGTCCAGGCGCTCGGCTTCGAGGGCGTGACGCTCGGCCTGTCGGGCGCGGTCTTCGTCGCCCTCATCGGCTCGCTGCTCACCGCCGTACCGCTGAGCCCGGCAGGTTTGGGCATCGTCGAGGCCGGGGTGGTCGGCGTCCTCCACGTCGCGTACGGCGTGCCTCTCCCCGAGGCGACGGCCATCGCGCTGCTGGACCGGGTCATCAGCGTCTTCTCGATCATCGTGTTCGGCTCGATCGCGTACATGGTCTCGTCGAAGCCGCGCGGACTGGGCCGGATCGACGACCCCGCGGCGACCAAGCAGGCGTCGACCACGGCGTGACCGTCCGGGGGACGCGCCCAGGACGTCCGACCGGCAGCGCGGGTCAGGCGAGTCCTGGACGGACGGCGAACCGGGGTGCCCGGAACGGGCCTCGGAGGGGGGTGGTACTTCCGTCCTATCCGTTCGTCGCCGGACGACCCCATACGACCCCCGGCGACCCCACCACTCCCGCCCGCTCCGCGCGGCCCTCCACGATCGGTGCACCGGTACCAACGGGTGATAAACGCTCGGGGACGCGCTCCGCATCATCGAGGCATCGAGGCACCGAACTTGCGGGGTTCGTCCGCACGCGGCACGCCTGCAGGAGCGCCCAGGCAGCATGACCACCCAGAACGGCCGAGCGTTCAACGAGTGGCTTCGAGCCCAGCTCAAGGCCAAGAAGATGTCGCAGCGGCAATTGGCACAGCAGTCCGGCGTCGATCACTCGACGATCTCCCGGCTCATCCGCGGCGACCGGATGCCGTCCCTCGGGACGGCGACCAAGCTCGCCCGCGGTCTGCGCGAGCTGCGCGACGACGCCGACACCCCGCAGTACCTGGGACTCGTGGCGGCCGGCGCGACCAACCCCACGGCCCGCGTCGAGTACGCGCTCCGGGCCGACGACCTGCTCTCAGAGCCGCAGGTCCGCCAGATCATGGAGTACTACCTCGCGGTGCGCATGCGCCGTTTCGGCCGCGCCTTCCCGGGCGGCGGTGCCACAAGCACCGGCACGTCGGGTGAGCGCGGCGAGCGACCCGATCGCCCGATGGGCGCCGCCGTCGGCGGCCGTCCGCTGGCGGCGCGGGTCGGTGGCCTCGGTCCGACCGGCCAGGTCGGGGTGACGGCCGTCAGCACCGTCCGTTCCGTCTCACGCGGGACCGGCCGGACGGGCCGCTTCTAAGCTTCCAGGGCACGACCCGGATCGCCCTCCACCGTCCGGGTCTCGGGGACAGCGAACGCCGGCGTCTGGGGCGCCGGCGTTCGCATTTGCAGCGTCACCCTGGCCCGGCGGTGTAGGTCGAGACCCAGCGCCCCGGCGCCGCCTCGAACCGGTCGATCAGCTGCCCCTGGTCGCTCAGGATCCCGCGTTCCGCGGGGCCGCCGCAGTCGGCGCCGATCGCGTCCCGGAAGAGCTGGTCGCACAGCAGGATCACCGCCACGGGCTCCTCATCCCCGGTCGTCCCCGGGGCGAACCCATCGGGGGTCTCCGCCATGACCGCGCGACCCAGCCGGGCGAGCGGATAGGCCAGCGCCTCGGTGGACTTGAAGTCCGGCAGCGAGCTGATGAGCGTCACCTGCCCACGCTCGATCCCGGCACTGACCAGCGCCGCGTCGACCCGCTGTGCCGCGGCGTCACCGGCCGGGAAACCGCCGTCCGCGTGGACCGGCGGTGGCAGGCGCGTGACGTTCCAGGCGACGATCGCCACGACGGCCAGGCCGGCCGCCACCCAGCCGAGCGGCGCGCGCACCCGGCGGACCAGGGCCGCCACGCCGAGTCCCAGAAGCACGAATACCAGCGGGTCGGCGAACGCGTGGTAATGGTCGTTCGGCAGGCCGCGGACGACGCTGGCCAGGCTCGGGGCGGCGACCGTGAGGAAGACCACCGACCAGAGCAGGCCGAGGCCGAACCACCGAACGACGAACCGTTCCCGCTCGTCCGTCGAGCGCCACCGCCAGACGACCACCGCGATGACGCCGATCGACGCCACGGCCGCCGCCGCGAAGCCATCGGCGATGAGGCCGGCCAGCGGCCAGCCGAGCACGCGGAGCAACACGATGCCGAACCGGATCGGGATGGCGACCTCGGCGGCCGACCGGCCCGCCGAAAGGTACTCGGCGGCGGCCCGCGCCTCGGAGAACCCGGTGGTGATCTCGTTGATCACCAGCGGCGCATAGGCCACGGCGAAGATGAACGCGATGGCCGCCATTTCCGTGCCGAGCGACCGCCGCCGAGCGTCGAGCAGGAACGGCGCGGCGGTGATCGGCAACAGGGCCACCCCGAGCACGTGGCACTGCATCGTCACCGCCGTGCCCACCGCGGAGACCACCCACCAGCGCCCATCCCCGCCCGACCACGCCTTCCAGGCGGCCGCGAGCGCCACCGCGCTCGACAGGGCGATGAGGTTCGGGTTCCAGATGAAGGTCGACTCGTCGATCGCCGCGGCCGATGTCGCCATGACCAGCCCTGCTGCCAGCCCGGCGACCGGTCCACCGACGGCGCGGGCCAGCCACCACACCACGGCGACCGCCGCGATCCCGGCGAGCGCGATGACGCCGACCACGGCGAGCGGGGAGTCGCCACCGGTCAGCGCGGCGGCAGGGGAGAGCAGGTAGTAGTACCAGGCGCCGTGATGGACATCGCCGATCGATGTCGGCGGACCGAGGAGCGGGATCGCCCCCTCGCGGACGAGCGTCCGGAGCACCAGCATGTCGTGACCCTGGTCGGCGTCCCAGGTCCCGCGCGTACCGAGATCCGGTAGGCGCAGCACCGCCGCCAGCAGGAGCAGCGCGGGCAGCGCCACGCGATCGACGGTCAGGCCGCGACCGAGCATGGCCACCCGAGCGGCCGTCATGGCCTGCTCGTCATCGCGCGGCCATGCGCCCGCGGGCACTCCCGGCGAGCTGGAACGCCTCCGCGGGGAGCGTCTCCAACGGATCGCCCGCCCACAGCGACCGCGCCCGGGCCATGTTCACCGCGTCGTAGCCCGCGTCCATGCCGGGCGTCTCGAGGATGTACGCCGCGTGCGTCAGGCGCGGATGTCGCAGGACGTGCGTCAGCCCCGCGACCGGGATCTGCCCCGCGCCGAGGTGCTCGTGCCGGTCCGTGCGCGAGCCGAGGGCCGATCGAGTGTCGTTGAGATGGATCATCACGAGGCGATCGAGCCCGATCCGGTCGTCGAACCCATCAAGGAAGGCATCGACCACCGCCGGATCACCGACGTCGATGCCGGCTCCCCAGGCGTGCGCGAGGTCGAAGCAGAACCCGACGGCGTCGCGGTCGACCCCGTGCGACCCCAGGCGATCGCCGATCGCGGCGAGCTCGTCGAGATCCGTCCCCAGGCCGCCCCCACCGCCCGCCGAGTTCTCGAGGACCAGCATCGTCCCGGTGGCGCGCGCATCCGACCGCGCCAGGGCCTGCTCGATGCCAGCCGCCAGCCGCGCGATCCCGACCTCGATGCCGCTGCCTCGATGCGATCCGATGTGGACGTTGACGAACCGGGCGGCGAACGACGGCGCGGTGTCGAGCTCGGCGGCGAGCATCGTGACCGACCGCTCGAACGTCGTCGTGTCCGGGCCGGGCAGGTTCACCAGGTACGAGGCGTGGATCGACACGGGTCGGATGTCGTCGGCCTCGACCCGAGCCCGGAACGTCGCGAGTCTGGGCGACGGTTCCCGGCGGCGGCGCCACGCGGTCGGATTGTCGGCGAACACCTGGATGGCACTGGCGCCGATGGTCCGTGCCCGGTCGATGGCCTTGACCATCCCCGGCGCGAGCGGCAGGTGCGCGCCGAGCCGGCGACCGTCGGGCAACATCCAGCGGTCAGCGCCGCCGGCCGTTGCTCTTGTCGTGTCCCGTGGTGTACTCGCCGCCGACGATCGGCTCGATCATGCCGAGGTCGCCGTCGTTGCGGGCATACAGGATGGCCACCCGCTCCGTCTCGGCGTTGACGAAGACGTAGAACTGGTGGCCGAGCTCCTCCATGGCGGCGACAGCGTCCTCCTCGAACATCGGCTCGATGGCGAACCGCTTGGTCGTGACGATCCGGCGCTCGCGCCCGTGGTCGGCCGTCCCGTCGGCGATGTCCCGGAGGATCCGCTTCTCCTCCTCCGGGCGTGCGCGGAGGCGCGGCTTCTTCTTGTAGTCGACCGCCCGGCGCTCGACCTTGTCGACGACGACGTCCAAAGCCGCCTGGTAGCTGATTCCGACGGCGTGACTGCGCAGCGTCCGTCCGTCGATGACGAGCGTCACCTCGGCGATGTGCGCGTCGGAGGCGCTGCGGTGCATCTCGTTGGAGAACTCGACGATCGCGTCGGTCCGGTCGTCCAGGAGGCGCTCGAGGCGGTGGAGCTTGCGTTCGGCGTAGGTGCGGACTCGGTCGGGGACCTCGACGTTCTTGCCCTTCACGATCGTCCGCATGCCGTACCTCCGGGCTCTCGGGTCGTCGTCCGAGTATAGGGTTCATCGCTCGCGGGCGACCGTGATGGCCGACACGCCGAGCGCGCCCTCCGCCAGCAGTGCCGCGGCGGACGCCGACAGGGTCGCGCCGGTCGTGACGACGTCGTCGATCAGCAGGATCCATCGACCGGCGATGGTCGGCGCCTGCTGGGCGTCGACGACGAAGGCGCCGCGGACGTTCCGGGCCCGGTCGCGGCGGTCGAGGTCGAACTGGGCGATCGTGGCGCGGGCCCGGCGGAGCAGGGGTCCGTGGGGGAGCGCGAGTTCACTGGCCGCGCGTCGCGCGATCAGGTCCGCCTGGTCGTAGCCGCGTTCGCGGGCTCGGTCCGGGTGGACGGGGACGTGTGTGACGAGATCCGCGCCGACGCCGACGGCTGCCCACCTGCGAGCGACCGCTGCCCCGAGCGGGTCGGCGAGCCGCTGCTCGCCGCCGTACTTGATGGCGTGCAGCGCGTCACGGACGACCCCGCGGAACTGGGCGCACCACTCGAGCTGCAGGAGCGGCTCGGGCAGCTCGGCGGGCAAGCCGATCGGGACGCCGCCTGTCCGGGAGAGCCTGGCGTCGAGCGCAGGTCGGCATCGGTCGCAGATCGTCGGGCCCTCCACCCCGCAGCCGACACAGGATGCCGGTAGGGCCGCGTCGAGTGCGCGGGTCGCCGCATGTCGCAGCGCGGCGGCGATCGTCGTGGTCACGTCGCGAGGATGACCGTCGCCGATCATCCGTCGCTTATCGGTCGGTCACCACGCTCTCTGCCGCGTTCGTGGCCATCGCCCAGGGCGATGAACGGCAAGGTGGGGACCGAAGGAGCGCGTTCCCGGTCGCTGGTGGCGATATCCGGGAAGGTGCGCGTGTGGGTGGACGCCCGCCCCGCCAGCGCCGCCTGCCCCTACCCGATCTCGACCAGGTCGCCCACCTGCGTCGCGGATCGGTCGATCGCGCCGACCGGCAGCTCGAGCACCCCGTGCGCACCCCGCACGTACGGCACGAGACCGCCCCACGCCGCCAAACCGCGACAGACGCGCACCACGGGCCGGGCGCCCGTCGCGTCAGGCCGGCCCACGAACACCGCATCGATCGGGAAGCGCATGAACATCATGTGGATGCCGTTCGAGTCGGGCAGCCACAGCGCGGCGCCGTCGGCCAGCGAGGCGCGGCCCATCAGGCCCATGAACTTGCCCCACAACGA
>DATBMM010000222.1:0-9047 GCA_036554825.1 Candidatus Limnocylindrales bacterium | reverse complement strand
CGCCAGGCGCCAGGACCGTCAGGCGCCGGCCATGTCCAGCAAGAACGGGAACACGTACAGCTCCGACGTGATGCCCATGAACCCCAGGATCGTGAAGAGCAGGAGCAGCCCGAGGAACGCGAGCAGGACCAGCCGGTCGGTCGAGTCGAACTTCAGCGCGCGGAACCAGGATCGCTTCCCGGTGCCGAATGCCCGCAGGTCCATCGCGTCGATCGTGTCCTCGGCGCCGGCGATCGCGTTCACCACCGTCGGCACCATGACGGGCGTCGACCGCCGGAGTCTGGTCAGGAGGCCACGGCCCGCGCCTGCCGACCAGTCGTAGCCGCGGATGCGTTGCGCATCGACCGTCGTCTGGAAGTCGGCGGCGAGCGACGGCAGGAAACGGAAGGTCAGGTCAACGCCGAAGGCGAACTTGTCGGGGACGCCCAGCCGGCGGAACGCGATCCCGAAATCGGACGGCGCTACCGCGAACGCCACCGGGAAGCCGATGGTCGCCATCGCGAGGTAGCGCAGGAAGAGGGTGACCGCGAGGCTGAGCGATTCGGCCGACATCGGCGTACCCAGGAGCGGCAGATAGAAGATGACGTGCGCCTCGTCGAGCGTGATATCGCCCGTGGCGCCACCGCCGATGATCAGGTTCACGACGACCAGCAGCCCGATGAACGTGAACACGACCATCCAGTTGCGACGGATGTAGTGCCAGGGGATGTTCGCCGTCCGGTAGTACAGGACCGCCAGCAGCAGCAGGACCAGCAGATACCGGATGTCCCAGACCTGCAGGACGGTGAAGATGTAGAGCGCGACGACCAGGATGAGGACACGGGGATCGCGGCGAGCGAGCCACGATCCCCGGCCCAGGTAACGCGGGGCGATGTTCACGGATCGGCCCCGCGGTGCGCTGCTAGCGGCCCAGCTGGGCCTTCACCGGCTCCCAGGCATAGACCAGGATCGGCACGAGGATGACCGTCGCGATGATGTCGGCGACGATCACCGCGAAGTAGAACGACAGGACCCCACCGAAGGTGTTGCCGGCCTGGATGATCAGGTCGGAGAACGTGAACAGGAACCCGATGATCGTCGCGATCACGCCGGCGATGGCGCCGCCGATCGCGCGATCACGAAGCGAGCCCTCGGTCCAGCGGCGCAGGTAGAGCGGCGCGAGACCGGCGATCAGGCCGACGAGGCCGTTGGCGATGCTCCAGTTCCAGGACGTGAGCGCGCCCCAGCCGGAGATCTGGTCCCCGACCATGTTCCCGACGAGCCCCGTAAAGAAGCCGACGATCGGGCCGAACGCGTACCCGAAGAACGGTACGAGCGCGAACGCCGGTCGGACCGAGACGGTGGTGCCCGGGATGGGTACCTGGGCGACGAGCAGGATCCCGTACAGGGCCGCCCCGATGGCGGCGTAGACGATCGTTCGCGACGTCACCTCCCAGAGGCGGTCGCTGCTCATGGTGGTCGAAGTCATCGTTCGCTATCCCTCCACGTTGACGATGCGGATCGTTGCGTCCGTCATGACTGATCGGTCAACAGTCCACCTGCCGCGGCCTCCCTTCCAGGCCCCCATCGACGCGTCGGGTCCTGGGCGATGACCCTCCGCGCCAACGTGTCGGCGTCCAGGAACTTCCCGTCCGCCCCTCGGTATCGAGTATTCGCTTCCATCAGCGAGGTGACTCGCAGACCGCACGCCCTCCAGCGCTCCGTATCGGCGATGACCTGCATCGGGGACCCGTCGGCGAGCACCCGACCGTCCCGGAACAGGAGGATACGGTCTGCGTGCGTCAATGCAAGGTCCACATCGTGCGTGACGAAGAACAGGCTTTCCAGCCCGGGGATCGCCGTGACCTCGCGCATGAACGCCTGTGCCGTCCGGTGATCCTGTCCGGCTGACGGTTCGTCGAGGATCAACGTCTGTGGGCGAAGGGCGAGCGCGATGGCCAGCGCGAGCCGTTTCTGCTGCCCGAACGACATCGCCAGCGGCGGCCGCTCGCGGATGCCCTCGAGATCGGCCAACGCCGTCCGGCGCAGCACGTCGTCGACCAGCTCCTCGAACCTGGCGGGGTCGCGACCCATCGTCCGCGGTCCGAACAGCAACTCCTCCTCGACCGTCCGGGCGAAGAGCATCTGGCTCGGGCTCTGGAACACGTAGCCGAAGGTCTCGACAAGGTCGACCGTCCGCCGGTCGGCGATCGACCGGCCGTCGACGAGCACCGCGCCGCCGGTGATATCAAGCAGCCGCATCGCCGTGCGGAAGAGCGTCGTCTTGCCGGACCCGTTCGGCCCGAGCACGGCGACGGTCTCGGTCGTGCCGAGCCGGGCATCGACGCCATGCAGGATCTCCGTCTCCCCGATGGACGCAGTGACGCCCCGGAACTCCAGGCGCGGCGTCGGGTCGACGGGCTCGGCATGGCGCTCGCCGAGGGTCATCGCGGGCGGTTCCGTGTCGGGCACGTCAGCGACGCGTCGGGCGACGACGTCGAAGGGCAGCCTGACCGATTCCGGGTCGGCGACCTCGAGGAAGCCGTCGACCGGGCCGTGGTAGCGCGTCTCCCCGGACTCGAGGTAGAGCACGCGGTCGGGGCGGAGGTCGAGCGATTCCTCGACCCGATGCTCGACGATCACGATGGCGCTACCCTCGTCGGCCAGCCGTCGCAACAGGCCGAGCAGGCGCTCGGCGGTGGCGGGATCGAGGTTGGCGAGCGGCTCGTCGACGACGAAGAGGCGCGGACGCAACATCAGGATGCCGGCGACCGCCAGCAGCTGGCGTTCGCCACCCGACAGGGCGCTCGTTTCCCGACCGAGCAGCCTCTCGATGCCGGCCTGCGCCGCGACCTCACGGATCCGGTCGAGGATCTCCTCGCGCGGGATGCCGAGGTTCTCCGGCCCGAACGCCAGCTCGGCCTCGACCGTCGCGCCGACGATCTGCTTGGCCGGATCCTGCAGCACGGTCCCGATGGTGAGCGCCAGGTCGCGCAGCTTGAGGTCGGTGGTCGACCGGCCCTCGACCCGCACGCTCCCGCTCAGGTCGCCCGAGTACGCATGCGGGATCAGCCCGTTGATCGCCCGGATGAGCGTGCTCTTGCCACAGCCCGACGGACCTGCGACGAGGACCACCTCGCCGGCCGACACGGTCAGCGAGACGCCGCGGATGGCGGGCTCGGACGCCCGCCGGTAGCGGAACGTCACGCCCTCGACCTCGACGATCGGCGCCGCGGTGCCGTCGGCGGTCCCGGCGCTTCCCGCGGCGTCGGGCGCCGTCGAGTCCGCCGGGGATCCCAGCTCCGTCATCGCTCGAGCGGCGTGATGCGGAGGGGCGTATCGATGGCCAACCCGAATCGCTCGGCGGCCGACGCCTGGTTGACCGAGATCCCGAGCCCGCCGTGGTCGGCGTCCTCGAACAGCAGCGGCTCGCCCGGCGCGACCTCACCGAACGTGGCCTGCCACGGGACGACGACGCCGGCGTCGGGGAGCACGCCGCCGCTGACCCGAAAGCGCCGGCCGGGTGTCAGCTCGCCATCGACGGTCCGGGCCAGGTCCTCGGGCTGGCCGGCCAGCCGCGCGTTCCCGAACGAGTCGATGAACAGCACCGCGGTGTCCAGGACGCCGCCAGCCACGCTCGGCTCCGGGAGACGCAGGTCTACGAGCGTGGACGGGTCGAGCGGCGGCCCGACGCGCTCGATCGGCAGGCCGTTGGCGAGGTGCGCGGCGATCGGCGAGAAGATGTCGCGCCCGTGGAACGTGGACGAGACCCGTGGCAGGAAGAGGTCGGAGGCGGTGATCTCATGGGCGGCAGCCACGCCGCCGAGTGCGCGGGCAGCCGGCATGAGCAGCCCGTTGTCCGGCCCGACCAGGTGGTCGCCACGCTCGGCGCGCAGCGTCACCGGACGACGGGCCGTGCCGACGCCCGGGTCGACCACCGCCACATGGACCCCGACCGGCAGGTAGCCGACCATCCGGGAGAGGAGGAACGCGCCGTCGCGTACCGCGAACTTCCGGACGCTGTGCGTCAGGTCGAGGATGCGGGCATCGGGCGCGATGCCCCACATCACGCCGCGACACACGGCCGGGGCGGATTCGGGACCGAAGTCGGTGAGGAACGAGATCAACGGGCCGGCCATCGGTTCGGTCGGCGCCAGCGGCGCCTAGGCAGCGCGGATCCGCGCCGGTCGATCGAGCGCGAGCCCGAGCCGGCGGGCCGCATCTCCCTGGTTGTCGGCGAGCGACAGCTGGCCCTCGGAATCCGACATCAGCAGCGACGAGCCGACCGGCACGCGACCGAAGGTCCGCTCCCAGATCGTCCGCTCCTGGATCGGCCCAGCGCCGTCGAAGGCCGGGAAGTCGATGACCAGCTGGCGACCTGGCTCGAGCGGCCCGATCGCCGCCGTGAGGTCGTCGGGCGTGCCGGCGAAGGTCACGTTCCCATAGATGAGGACATGGGTGATCGACGTGTCCAGGACGCCCTCCGCGATCGTCGGACGGATGACCGGCAGCCGCACGAGGTCATCGACCGCCACGGTCCGCCCGACCGACTCGAACGCGACGCCGTTGGCCAGATGGGCCGCGATCGGCGAGAAGATGTCGCGGCCGTGGAAGCTCGATGAGATGACCGGCAGCATCAGGTCGCGGTTCTCGAGCGCACGCGCCTCGGTGATCCCGCCGAGCGTCTCGGCCGCGTCGATGAGCAGCCCGTTGTCGGGACCGATGAGGATGTCGCCCCGCGCGACCTTCAGGGCGATGGGCAGCCGATCCGTGCCGACACCCGGGTCGACGACCGCCACGTGGATGCCCACCGGCATGTGCTTGAGGGCGAAGGTCAGTGAGCCGGCACCCGACCGGATCGAGTAGCGCGGCACCTGGTGGTTGATGTCGATGATGTTGGCGTCGGGCGAGATGCCGAACATGACCCCGCGACAGACGGCCGGCGCAGCCGGCCCGAAATCCGTCAGGAACGTGATGACCGGGCGCATCGGCGGATGGTACCAAGGGCCCAGACGCGCCGAAGCGGCGCCGGGAGGAGGTTCGGCGCCGCTTCGACTGAGTCCGACCACCCGACCCGACGGGCGGGTCGCGCGGCCGGGATGGAAGCGAGGTCAGTGCGGTCGGGCCGTGCCTCCGTCGGACGATCCGAACCGTCCGGACTGGACGAGGGCCCTGAGGAAGAGCAGTTGATTGACCTGGCGGAGCGACCAGTGGACCTCCGCGATCGGGATCCCGCACATGAAGGCGGTCAACGTCGCCGCCTCGTCAGGTGCGAGGCCCCTGGTCACGAGGTTGCGGTATGTCGAGCGGGTCACCAGTCGAGTCGTCTCGTCCGGGCCCGGCATCGATGTCACGGAGGGCTTCAGGGTCGTGGCCGCGAAGCCACGTCCGCCCGTGGACGCCGCCGCGACCGACCGTCCCGACGAAGCGCGGCGAGTTGATCGCCCGCGTTCCCGTGAACCTCGCTGCGCCGGCCCGGCCATGTCCCACTGGCTCCTCGGTGTCCCTACGGTCCGCCCGGACAGCCCCGAGCGGTACGGGCATGCTCGTCTGGGCCGGTCGGGGTCGGCATGACCCATCGGTCCTATGCCGACCGGTACTTCCGGCAACGGGCTGTCAACGGGCCATGACCCGGCGCCTCCGCGCACACGGGGTACGGGTGCACCCTCGCTAGACTCCCCATCGTGCGTGTTCGACGGCTCGGGCTGCGGCTCATCGGGCTGGGTCTGGTCGGCGCCTGGGGTCTGGCGGCGGCCCTGATCCTGCTCGCGTATCGACCCGGAGGACCGCTCGACGTGGTGGTCGGCATCACGATGCTGGTGCCCGTCGGGATCGCCATCGCCGGTGTCATCTGGCCGCCGCTCGCGCGGCGGGAGGTGGCGCACGACATGATCGTGGCGCTCGGCCTGGCGACGCTGCTGGTGCTGCTGCCGTCGATCGGCGGGGTCTGGAACCAACTCCAGGCGCTCGGGTCGCAGACCCTCATGCCGTCGCTCGAGGCGGCTTACCCGTGGCTGCTGGCGCTGATCGGGACCAGCCTGTACACCGGGTTCGGGCAAGCCCGCCGGATGATCGGCGGGACGGCGGGCCGGCGCCGGCGCGTCCGGGTGGGCACGGGCATCGCCGTGGGCCTGACGCTCCTTGCCGGCACGGCCTTCGGCGGCGCCGCCATCGCCAACGAGCTCACGCTACGCGGGCTCGAGCGGCCACGCGTGGTGTCGCGCTTCGGTCCGACGGACCTCGATGTCCAGCCGCCGCCGTGCGATGGCCGTCTCGTCGCCGGCCTGACGTCGCGGCTGACGGCGCACTTCGTGGGCACCATCGACGGCCGTCGAAGCGGGACCGTCGATCTCGCCGGCCAGCGGGCGGGCTCGGAGTTCCGCTGGCTGGCCTACGTCGCGACCAACCGCGAGCTGGGGCAGTACGGTGAGGCGCGCCGCGGCGACGACGCGTGGGTCCGGCGGCCCGTCGGCGGCTGGCGCCGGGCGGACCTCGAGGACGTGGTGGACTCGACGCTGGACCTCCAAGCCGTCCGGCATGCCCTCGATCCAGGTGCGCGCGCCGCCGCCGAGGACTACGGCATCGAGGTCATCGAACGCGCACCGGCGCGGCGTTGTCGGGTCTCGGTCGATGGGCCGATCTTCCGCCGGAGCTTCCCTCCGGTGGAATGGCTGGTCGGCGACGACAGCCTCGAGCACTGGCGAGGTCAACTCGATTACTGGGTGTTCCTCGACGGGGAGCTGGGCCAGGTCGCCGGGTCGGTCAATGGCGAGGGTGGCGGCCTCGAGGACGAGGCCATCCAGGGTCGGGTCGAGGTGCTGCTGACCGCGACCGATCGCGGACGCGACGTCGTGATCCATCCTCCCGCACCATGACGCCCATGGGTGACGACGACATGCTGCCGGACCCCGGAGAGCGCTCGTTCGGCAAGCGTGACCGGCTGGCGCGCATGCTCCGGGTCGTGTCGGTCCTGCGCGGCCACCCCGACGGTATCCGCCCGGCGGAGATCGCCCGGCGCACGGGCGTCGCGACACGGACGGTCTATCGCGACCTGCGGGCGCTGGAGGAGGAGGTGGGCGTCGCCGTCTGGTCGGAGGACGGACGCTGGGGCGTGGTCGGCGAGGAGTTCCTGCCACCGCTGAAGCTCACCCTCGACGAGGCGATGGCCGTCGTCCTCTCGGCGCGGTTGATGGTCCGCTACGCCGACAAGTACGACCCGGACCTGGCGGCGGCGTTCGAGAAGCTCGAAGAGGTCCTGCCGAGGCCGCTCGCGGAGCACGTCGAGCGGACCCTGGACGTCCTCGCCGAGCATCCGCGCGATGCCGCCTTCAGTGAGCGCGTGCATCGACTGACCAGGGCCTGGGCTGAACGCCGGGTCGTGACGCTCGAGTACGAGCCGGCCCGCTACGCGCCGGAGGCGACCGCTCGTCGCGCCGTCGTCCGGCCGTATCTCATCGAGCCGTCCCTCCAGACCCACGCCCTGTACCTGATCGGTTGGGACGAGACGCGCGACGCATTGCGGACCTTCAAGATCGAGCGGATCCGCGACGTGGCCCTGACGCCGCGGACCTTCGAACTGCCCGAGGGCGACGGGGTCGAGGGCGCGCTCCGTCGGGCGTGGGACATCATCGCGGATCAGGCGGCGACCGAGGTCGTCCTTCGCTTCGCGCCGTCGGTGGCCGCGCGGGTCCAGGAGGCGACGTGGCATCCGACCCAGCGCGTCGTCGTCGAGGAAGACGGCTCGCTGACCTGGCGGGCGACGGTCGCCGGGACCATCGAGATCCGGCTCTGGATCCTGTCGTGGGGCGACGAGGTCGAGGTCCTCGAGCCGGAGCCCCTGCGAATTGACGTTGCCTCGACGCACCATCGTGCGGCGTTGCAGTACGGGACGCCGGGATGACATCCGCGTAACTGCGGTAGGGTGGAGTCCGACACGCCACGTGCCCCCCCACACGGAGGACGTGCTCATGCACTCCACACCGCCCCGGCGGCGGCTGGCCATCGCCACGCCGTTCGCTCTGATCGCGGTCATCGCGATCACGGTCGCAGCCCCCATCGCGACCGGCGCCTCGACCTCGTCCGCGGAGTCGTCCGTCATCGGATGGATCAATGCTGCGCGGTCCGCCCGAGGCCTCGTCCCACTCAGGATTGA
Source organism: Candidatus Limnocylindrales bacterium (assembly GCA_036554825.1). Lineage (GTDB taxonomy): Bacteria > Chloroflexota > Limnocylindria > Limnocylindrales > CSP1-4 > SPCO01. The sequence goes on along the minus strand of DATBMM010000222.1, from coordinate 916 downwards.
CGCCAAGCTCGCGTCGATCTCCGGGACCCGTGCCAGCCGGATGGCAGCGCGGAACGTCATGAGCCACTCGGTCGGTGGCAACCTGACGTCGCAGCTCAACTCCTACAACGTGCGCTGGTACCGCTATGGCGAGACGATCGGCTGGTCGACGGCGTCGTGGCCCTCGTCCTCGGCGAAGGCCATCTTCAACGCCTGGATGCATAGCCCGCCGCACCGGGCGCTCCTGCTGAGCAACCGCTTCAACTATGTCGGGGTCGGGCTGGCCTCGCGCGACTCCGGACGCAAGACCTTCGGGTCCGCCGTGTTCGCCGAAACGACCGATCACACCCGCCCGGTCGCCCGGGTGACCTCGACCCGGCGCTCCGGTGACGATGTCCGGTGGACCTGGGCCGGCTACGATCCGCGGCTCCAGACGCACACCGCGGGCCTGGCCCATTTCGACGTCGCGTATCGCTTCGGGTCACGACCCTGGACGATACTGCGGAACAACACCCGCCAGACGTCGCTCACGTTGACCAACCGGCCGGGCGGAACGTACTCGGTGAAGGTGCGAGCGACCGACCGGCGTGGCAATGTGGGCGCATGGAGCGGCGAGTCACGCATCCGGGTCCCCTGACCCACCGATGAGGCGGCAGCCATTTGCCGCCGTCAACCTCATCAGTGACCCGGTCCACGGGTACATCGAGCTCACCAAGCGGCTGACGGCTTCCGAGTCGTCGGCCGCTGGTCTTCCTGCCGAGGATGTCGCCGAGGAGGACCTCCTCGACACGGCGTGGCTCCAGCGGCTGCGCCGGATCAGCCAGCTCCAGAGTGCGCGCTGGGTCTTCCCGACCGCCGAGCACTCGCGCTTCACCCATGGGCTCGGCGTGATGCACGAGGCCGGCCTGTGGGCACGATCGTTGTATCCCAGCCTGCG
>DATBMM010000197.1:0-2185 GCA_036554825.1 Candidatus Limnocylindrales bacterium | reverse complement strand
CGGACCATCGAGTTGACCAGGATCATGGTCCTCGGACCGATCTTCCTGGCACTCGGTGCCGTCGCGACGAGCGTGCTCAACACCCAGGGCCGGTTCGCGGCAGCCGCGATCGCGCCGATCGTCTACAACCTCGCCATCATCGGGGCGGCCCTGCTCCTGACCTCCGGACTCGGCGCGGTCGGCCTCGCGATCGGCGTCGTGGCCGGTTCGCTGGGCCACCTGCTGGTCCAGCTGCCGGCGTTGGGGCGCCTCGGCTTCCGGTTCACGCCGCGCATCGACGTGGCGGATCCGGCCGCCCGCAAGGCGCTGGTCCTGATGGCCCCGCGCGCCGTCGGGATGGGCGCGAGCCAGATCACGTTCATCGTGGTGACCGCCCTCGCGACGACGGTCGGGCTGGGTGCCGTGACCGCCTTCACGATCGCCTTCACGTTGCTGCAGATCCCGATCGGGGTCATCGGCGTGCCGTTGGGGGTCGTGCTGTTCCCATCGCTGTCACGGGGCGCCGCCATCGGCGATCACGCGTCGTACATCGGCCTGCTCGAGCGGTCATTGCGCCTGCTCGTCGTGGTGATGATCCCCGTGGCCGCCCTCGCCGCGATCCTCCGGCTCGAGGCGGTCGCCGTCCTCTTCGGTGGCTTCACGCCCGACGCCATCCGGCTGACCGCTGATACGCTCCTGGCGTTCCTCATCGGGGCGCCTGCGCACGCGGTGATCGCCGTCCTGGCCCGGGCGTTCTACGCGCGGCAGGACACGCTGACGCCGGTGTTGGTGGCCGTCGGTGCGGTGCTCGTGAACACGACCCTCGCCGCGATCCTGGTGGGGCCGCTCGGGCTGCCCGGCATGGCGCTCGCGATCGCCGCGGCCGCCTGGCTGGAGGCCGGCGCGCTGACCGTCCTCCTTCGTGCCCGCGAGGGGTCACTCGGGCTGCCGGCGGTCGCCTCGGTCGCGACGCGCACCATCGTGGCCACGGCCATCGCGACGCTCGTCGGCGTGGTCAGCCACCTGATCGTCGGCCCCGCCTTGGCACCCGATCCCGCGGTGCTCGGAAGGCTGGAGATCCCCGGTCTCGTCGCGGTCGTCGTCCTCGTGTCGCTGGCCTTCGGGGCGACGTTCATCGTCTCCGCCCTCGCCTTGCGGATCGGGGAACTGCGCTCTATCGTCGGGATCATGGTCGACGCCATCCGCCGACCGCGCCCGGCGTGACGGCTCCCATCGACGCGGACGAGTGGGACGCGCTCGTCGAATCGAGCGACCCGGGTTCGTACCTCCAACTCTCCGGCTGGGCCCGGGTCAAGGCCGTCAACGGCTGGACGTCGCACCGGCTCATGGCGTCGGAGCGCGTCGGTGCGCAGATCCTCCTCCGGCGTCCCCGGCCGTTGCCGTGGGCGTTCGCCTACGCCCCGCGCGGACCGCTCGGGGGCGACTGGACGCCCGACGACATCGGGGCGTTCACCGCCGCGATCCGCGACGACCTGGCGTCGGTGGCCGGGCGGGTCTCGCACCTGCGCATCGACCCCGAGGTCGAAGTCGACGGGCCGCACGATCCGGACGGCGCGACGCGTCGTGCATTGGCAGCCGGCGGCTGGCGCGCTGCCCCGCCGATCCAGCCGGCATCGACGCGGATCATCGACCTGCGCGCCGACGAGGACGTCCTGTGGGGCGACCTGCGCAAGAAATGGCGCCAGTACGTGAACAAGGCACGCTCGAGCGGCGTCGTCGTCGTCGACGCCGAGGGTGACCGTCTCGGCGAGTTCTACCGGATCTACCGTGAGACGGCCGACCGGGCGCGGTTCCTGATCCGGACGGAGGCGGCCTATCGCGATGTCTGGGACGCGTTCCGGCCGAGTGGTCGCGCTCGCCTGCTGTTCGCGCAGTCGGCGGACGGCGAGCCGCTCGCGACGCTGTTCCTGGTGCGCAGCGGGTCGCGGGTGGTGGAACCGTACGGCGGCATGACCCAGACCGGTGCCGACAGTCGGGCCAACTACCTCCTGAAGTGGGAGGCGATCCGGTCGTCTCGCGAGGCCGGCGCGGAGAGCTACGACCTGTGGGGTCTGGCCACCGGTGGGATCGCCCATTTCAAGACCGGGTTCGGCGGTCGCGAAGTGCGCTACATCGGTGCCTGGGACCTCGTCCTCGACCGTCTCGGCCGGACCGTGTACGTTACGGCCCTGGCGGCGCGGACCTG
>DATBMM010000195.1:0-3978 GCA_036554825.1 Candidatus Limnocylindrales bacterium | reverse complement strand
GTCCTCGAGGGCCGACTGCTCGGCGCCGACCGCCTCGTAGTCGGCGTCCGGGTCGGACCACTTGGCCATCACGGCGTTGTACTGGTCGATGAGCGACTGGACCTCGGCGACGCCGTCCATGACGTTGCCCTTGACGTCCTTGTTCGGGTCGAGCTCGGGTTCCTGGCTCAGGTAGCCGACCGTGAAGCCCGGCGTCAGTCGCGCCTCACCGGTGAAGCCGTCGTCGAGCCCGGCCATGATCCGCAGGAGGCTCGACTTGCCGGCGCCGTTCGGCCCGATGACGCCGATCTTGGCGCCCGGGTAGAAGCTGAGCGAGATGTCCTCGAGGACCGTCCGGTCGGGCGGGTAGTGCCGCGCGAGGCGATACGTCTGGTAGATGAATTCGGCAGGCATGGTCGGTAAGGGTAGGACAGGCGGGACACGTTCCTTCGCCGTGCGACGCCGATAGGGCATGCTCGACCCGACCGGCGGCACGAACGAACAGCCCGACTGGTTGACCGCCGACACCGGATCGTGGCAGTGAGTGGCGCCCTGACGCCGGGTTGAACCGGCGCTCAGCCCCCTCCGACGTCCTCGGCTGGTCCGGGCGCAGCCTCGACGGCGCGTTCCGTCCGGCTCAGGTGACTCGCCTCGACGAGGGTCGGTGAGCCGTCGCGGTCCTTCCAGCGCGTTTGGATCTGGACCTCGTCGGTCTCGCCGACCATACGCAGCACGACGACGAAGCTCGAGCCGCCCTGGCTCATCGACTCGATCGCCGCCTCGGTCGCAGGCAACGGGAAGAGCCCGATCACCTCGCCGAGATTGCGGCGCAGCTCGGGACTCGCATCGGCGGTCGCTGCCTCGACATCGCCTGCCACGATCGCATCGCACATCGCCCGGGCACGTTCACGAACCGTCCGCTCGTCCATCGCGCAAGGATAGGGCCGCGGCGAGAGTGGCCGCGCGGCGGGTGATCGCGGCCATCAAGCCGCTCTCGAACGCCCATCCGAGCGTGCCCTCATTGAACCGATCGGCCCGGACGAGGGTCGTCAGGAGCCGCTTGAGCTGGTCGGGCGTGGCGTTCGCGAGCGCGGCGCGGTCCTCTCGGAGTGCCTTGCCTTCGGGTGTCTCGGCCCAAGCCATCCAGTCGAACGGCTCGACCCAGCCGTTCGCGCCGATGGCCCGGACGAACGCGCCGGCCCGGTCGCTCAGCTCATACCAGGGCATGGTCAGGACTGCCGCGTCCTGGGCGCTCGGCTCCATGGGGTGCCAGCGACCAGCCTCGAACTCGGGTGACTCGAGCTCGCCGGTGAAGGCGGCCAGTGCATCGAGCCGCGAACGGAGGTCGGCCATCGACCGGATGATGCAACGCGCCTGACACCGGCGGTTCCCCAGCGTGCGTGTCGGAGGCGCGCGATCGCGTCGTACGGTCGCGGCATGGATACCACGCACGCGACCCATTCCGGCATGCAGGGCGGCCCGATCGAGATGCAGGACGGCGACGACTTCGTCTGCCCGAACTGCGGCTGCGAGATCCGCCTCGTCCATCACGGCGATCCGGCGAAGATGCCGAACATGCAGCCGTTCACGTGCTGCTGTGGCACGCGGATGGAGAAGGAGCAGCCGGGCGGCTGAAGGCAGCCCGCGGACACCCGGTGGCCGACCGGCGCGGGCCGTGGCCGGCGCTCGACGCCGGCCACCGCCCCCCATCCGGATTCAGCTCGACGGTGATGCGGAAGGCGCCTTCGGTGTGTCGACGGCGGCCTCAGGATCGAGCTGGACCGTCTCGAGCACCGTCTTGAACCACTCCTGGTCGTAATAGCGCTCGAGCCAGCCCTCGTCCCCCGATGTGTACAGCCGGATCATGTAGGCGCGACCGCCGGCGGCGCCATACGCGATGGCTGGGCAGACTCGCCCGGCGGACGCACCGATGGTCACTGTCTCCGGATCGGCGCACCCGCCATCCGGATCGCTCCGAATCGAATCCAACCATGCCTCGGGTGCCTGTCCATCAAGCGGACGGGACAACAGTACGAAGAACAGGTGGTCCAGCAGGGTCGGGTGGTAGATGAAGTCGCCGGCCGGTTCGCGGAAGTTCGGGAAGCCGGCCCGCCATGCTTCAGTCGCCGGTTGGGTGTCCCAGCCGGCCGGATACGACATCGCGATTCCGTGGATCGTCGATGTGAAGGTCTCGGACAACGGCGGCGGCGCCGAGGGATCGGGGCTGGCTGATGGAGATGGGCTGGCTGACGGAGATGGGCTGACAGACGGCTGGCTGCCGACCCCGGACGGGCTGCGCGGGGCGAACATGTTCCAGCCCACGACGCCGACGGCGATCACGACGACCGCCGCGATCGCCAACTTGGCAAAGCTGTTCATGTGGCGGGACCTCCACGGCGCGGGGATGAGCACGCGCCGCTGTGGGGTGGTGTCGATGGTCTCGAGGGCCGTGCCGAGCACCCAATCGGGCGCGCGCGGCGGGGCCTCGCGTTCGTAGTAGTCGGTGATGCGGCGTTCGAGGCTGTCGTTGGCGTTCATGCCGTCCGGCCCTCCCGCGCAGCACCGACCGAGGTGCGCTCGTCGGCCGCGAGCGCGGCCCTGAGTGCCTCGATGGCGTAGTGGAGCCGGGACTTGGCGGTCCCGACGGGGATCTCGAGTGCGTCGGCCATCTCGCTCGGCGACAGGCCGATGTAGAAGGTCATGACGAGGATCGTCTGCTGCGGGACGGTGAGCCGCCGCAGACCGCGTTCGATCAGATCGCGATCCGCGAGTGCCGCGACCCCGTCGGCCTCGGCAGGCTCGGTCGGCAAGATGCTGACCTCGGCACGCCACCGTCGACGGTGACGGCCGATGTCTGCGCAGGCTCGGACGATCAGCCGGTACAGCCAGGCATCGAAGCGCTCGACGTCGCGAAGCGTCGGCAGGTCGCGCCATGCCCGCACCAGGGCCTCCTGGGTCGCATCCTCCGCGAGTTCGGTGTCGCGAAGGACGAGGCGAGCGATCCCGTACAACCGATCGACGGCGCCGGCAGCCAGCACGCCGAAGGCCTCACGGTCTCCGCGTCGCGCCCTGTCGACGAGCTCCGCCTGCACGGCTCGCTCCTTTTCGGGGACGACCGATCTGGTCGCCTACACGGTACGGCGGAGCGCGCTGCCGAGCGGTTCAAAATGGAGAGAGCGGCGATGGCCCGACCGCGTCAAGATGGTCAGGCGATGACGGCGGCGGAGCGTGACCCGGTCGATCTGTCGGTGGCTCCCAGCGGCCCCGGTTGCGTGGCATGCGAGGCGACCGGCGGTTGGTGGTTCCACCTTCGGCGCTGCGCGCACTGCGGCCGGGTGAGCTGCTGCGACTCGTCGCCCTCGCAGCACGCCAGTCGCCATGCGGCCGAAGCGCGCCATCCGATCGTCCAGAGCTTCGAGCCCGACGAGGACTGGTTCTGGGACTATGCCGGTGAGCGCTACCTTGAGGGACCGCGCCTGGCCCCGCCGGACCATCACCCTCTCGACCAGCCGGTGCCCGGCCCCGAGGGTCGCGTTCCGCCGGATTGGCAGGACCACCTGCACTGAAGCGCGCGAGAGGGGATCGATCCGTCATGACCGAGATGCGTGGCCCACCGACCGAGCATCCATATGCCAGCGACCTCGACGCGGAACGTCGGGGCTGGTACGAGATCGTCGAGATCGTGCGCTCCCTGACCCCCGACGAGTGCCTCGTCCCCGGCTATCAGCGCGACCCGGACTGGACGGTCCGCGACGTCGTCGCCCATCTGGGCACGTGGCTGGCCGAGGCTCAGTCCCAGTTCGAGCGGATGAGCGCAGGAACGTACGAGGGCCACGACATCGATATCGACGGGCTCAACGCGGAACTGCTGCGCGCGATGGTCGGCCAGCCATGGGAGGTCGCCTGGGTCCAGGCCAACGCCGCCCGTACGCGGATGATCACCGAGTGGCGGCTCCTGCGCGAGGCGAGCGACGAGGCCGCGTGGTGGATCCGCAAGGC
>DATBMM010000191.1:0-4864 GCA_036554825.1 Candidatus Limnocylindrales bacterium | reverse complement strand
GGCCGGCATCATCTTCCAGCACGGGATCGCCATCGGGAAGTTCCAGGGCGTGATGATCCCCGCGATGCCGATGGGCTGGCGGACGCTCATCGCCCATTTGTCGGGCAGCTCGGACGGGACCGTGTCGCCGTGCATCCGGCGACCCTCGCCGGCCATCAGGAACGCGATATCGATGCCCTCCTGGACGTCGCCGCGGGCCTCGGCGATGACCTTGCCCATCTCGCGCGTCATCGCCCGGGCAAGCTCCTCCTTGCGGTCGGCCATCAGCTGGCCGAAGCGGTAGAGGATCTCGCCGCGCTTCGGTGCGGGTGTCCGCTGCCACATCGGTCGGGCGGCCCACGCAGCGCTGACGGCCATCGCCACGTCGGCTTTGCTCCCGCGCTGGAAGCGTCCGATGACATCCCGCTGATCGGCCGGGTTGCGACTCTCGAACGTCTCGCCGCTCGTCGACTCGCACCACTCCCCGGCGATGAAGTGGCGAAAGGTCGGTGTCTCGACGGCGGTCTCGGTCATGTCGGCGAGTGTACGGCGACGGGTGGGCTCTCGACCTCCCGCTCGTCGACGTCGCCCTCGATCGTCACCTCGGGCAGCCAGCGTAGGAATGGCGGGAGCCACCAGTTCCATTCGCCGAGCAGGCGCATGGTCGCCGGCAGCAGCACGCTCCGGACGATCGTCGCGTCGAGGAAGACGGCCACAGCCAGCCCGAACCCGAGCTGCTTGATGATCACCAGCTCGAGCGTCACGAAGACGGCGAAGACCGTGACCATGATCGCCGCGGCACTGGTGATCGTCCCGGCGGTGATGGAGATCCCGCGCGCGACCGCCTCGTTGGTCGACAGCCCGTGATCGCGCGCCTCCTTGATCCGCGTGAGGATGAACACGTGGTAGTCCATCGACAGTCCGAACAGGATCGTGAAGATGAACACGGGCACGAACGCCTCGATGGGGCCCGGCTTGAAGCCGAGCAGGTCGGCGCCATGACCGTCCTGGAAGACGAACACCAGGAGCCCGAACGCGGCCCCGGTCGAGAGCAGGTTCAGCAGGATGGCCTTGATGGGGATGACGATCGAGCGGAAGGCGACGAGCAGCAGGACGAACGACAGCGCGAGCACGAAGCCGATGACCTGCGGCATGCCATCGCTGTAGAAGTCGACGACGTCCGTCGTGAACGCGGCGCGACCGGTGACCAGCGCCTCGACGCCGCTCATGCCCCCGAACACCTCCGGCACGATCGTCTCGCGCACCTCGCGGACGATCTCGCGGTTGCGCAGGTCGTTCTGGCCGCCCGCCATCACCACGGACAGGAGGGCCACCGTCCCGTCGGCGGAGGGTTGGGTCTCCGTCGGCCCGCTCAGGCCGTCGACCTCGAGCAGCCGCGCGGCCAGCGTCTCGATGGCGGCCTGCGTCCCCGGCTGGTCCGCATGGGTGACGACGACCTGTAGCGCCAGTGTCGAGCCCTCCGGCCACTTCTCGTCGAGCAGGTTCACGCCCTGGACCGCATCGATGCTGTCCGGGAACGACGCGAAGTCGCTCTGGCCCAGGTGCAGTCGCAGCGTGGGCACCGCGATCGCCAGCAGGAGTGAGGCGGCCGCGATGAAGGCGATGACTGGCCGGCGCATGACCGCGCGAACCACCACGGCCCACATGCCGCTGCCCTCGGGTCGATGACGGCCGAGGAACGGCACGCGTAGCCGGTCGACGCCGTCGCCGAGGATCGCCAGGGTCGCCGGCAGGAACGTCAGCGAGCCGATGACCGCGATGAGCACGACCGAGATCGTCCCGATGGCCATCGACTGGAACAGGACGTCGTCGAGCAGGAACAGCCCGGCGATGGAGAACATGACCGCCAGCCCCGAGAAGAACACGGCACGGCCCGCGGTCGCAGAGGCGACCCGGATGGCGTCCGGCTTGGGACGGCCATGGCGCCGCTCGGTCCGGTAGCGCGTGATCATGAACAGCGAGTAGTCGACGGCGACGGCCAAGCCGATCAGCACGATGAGCTGGCTGGCGTAGGGGCTGACCGGATCGATGGTCTGGCTGTAGATCCCGAGCACACCGAACGCCGCGAGGAGCGCGGTCGCTGCCAGCACGAGCGGCACGATCGCCGCGATCAGCGCCCCGAACGCGACGACCAGGATGAGGAAGGTCAATGGGATCGTGAGTCGCAGGGAGGCGTCGAGGCCGCCGTTGACGAGCTCCTGGATGTCGTCGTTCGCCAGCGTCCCGTCGAGCGAGTGGATCCGGAGCCCAGGGTGGGCAGCCCGCGCCTCGGCGAGGAAGCCGCGGAGCGAACCGAGGCGGGCGTCCAGCTCGGCGCCGTCACCGGGCAGTGCGGCGGAGATCCTGACCGTCGTGCGATCCGGCGAGACGAGCCCCGCCTCGGGCGGGGCGAGCCGCGGGTCGACGACCTCGGCGAACGTGGGTTCGGCGGTCCCATCCACTACCGTCGAATGGGCGGCCATCCGGGCGAGGATGTCATCGAGATCCGAGGCGTAGGCGCTGTCATCCAGCGTGCGGACGGGATCGCCGACGACGAACAGGGTCCGGTGGGTCGTGTCCCGCGTGCCCGACGCGCCGAACAGGTCGTACGCGCGGGCGGCCTCGTAGGTCGGATCCTCGGAGGCCTCCTCGTCGACCGCGTCGGCGGTCAGCGTGCCGCCCATGGCGAGGCTGCCGACGAACAGCCCGATCGTCAGCAGGAACCACAGCGCCACGACGGGCCAGCGGTGACGGGCGGACCACGCGGCGACGCGGACGGTCCAGGGTCGGGACGCACGCCGATCGGCCATCGACGAGTCGGTCAGGTTGCCGGTGGGTCGCCGCAGGCCCATCGCACGCGGCCCTGGAGCGCCTGCGGGGCGCCGGGCGGGGCCGGCTCGCCGCCGGTGAAGATCACGACGTCGACCGGCAACAGGCCGGACACCTGCCCTGGTTCGGCACCGATGCCCGTCGGATCGGACCGCGGCACGTAGTTCGCGATGACGCCGCTGGTTCGATCGGTCAGATGGACTTCATAGCCTCCCGTCTCGAACTGGAGGAATGCCTCGTAGTCGACGGTGCCCGCGGGGGTCGGGAGTCCGCTCACGGCGACGACAGACTGGCGGGCGGCATCCCAGCTGCACCAGGCCGTGCCCTCGACGCTGAGGGGGGAGGGCCCGCCGAGACAGAGCCGGAAGCGACCCGGACCCTGCCCTGCCACGTCGATCTCGCCGCCGGGCGGCGGGGCGTCGCGCGGGCCGGGTGGCTGGAGGATGGCGCACTCGGCGGCGGGCGCGGGCGGGACGTCACCGTCGGCCGACGCCGAAGCGCCGCTCGTCCCGCACGCGACGGCGAGGGCCGCTATCCCGCTGAGGGCGAGGGCCGTCAGGCGCCGGCGGTCGCCTCCACCGGCGAGCCAGGCCCGGATCGCCGGCTGGTGCTCGTCATGGACGCGACTCACTTGGTCGATGTCGACGATGGGTCGGCGGCCAGCCACGGCGTGGCTTCGTCCATCACAGCCTCAGACCCGCTCGAGCGCCATCGCGACGGAGCCCCCTCCGCCGAGGCACAGGGTCGCGAGGCCGTAGCGGCCCTCGCGCCTGCGCAGCTCGTGGAGCAGCGTCGCCACGATGCGGGCGCCGCTGGCGCCGATCGGGTGACCGAGCGCGATCGCGCCACCGTTGACATTGACCTTGTCCCAGTCGAAACCGAGCTCGCGTCCGTCCGCCAGGGTCTGCGCGGCGAACGCCTCGTTGATCTCGATCAGATCGAACGCCTCGATCGGCAGCTCGATGCGATCGAGGAGCCGCTTCACGCCCTCGACCGGGGCAAGGAACAGCCACTTCGGCGCGACCTCGGCCTGGGCGTAGCCGACGATCCGGGCCAGGGGCTTGAGGCCCATCCGTTCGACGGCGCGCTCGCTGGCCACCACGGTCGCGGCCGCGCCATCGGTGATGCCCGGGGCGTTGCCAGCCGTGACCGTGCCGTCGGTGGCGTCGCCGCGATCCTCGCCGTCGGGCAGGGCGAAGACCGGCTTCAGCTTGGCGAGCGCCTCGGCACTGGTGTCGCGGCGCGGGTTCTCGTCGGTATCGACCACCGTCTCGCGACCCTTCGCATCGCTGATGGCGACGGGCGCCATCTCGGCATCGAAGCGGCCGCCGTCGATGGCGGCGATCGCCTTCTGGTGGCTGGCCAGCGCGAACGCGTCCTGGTCCGCGCGGCTGACCCGGTCTCTGATCGCGACGCGCTCGGCGTGGGTGCCCATGTGGCAGTCCTCGATCGAGCACCACAGACCGTCGGCCACGGTCGAGTCGATGAGCTTGGCGTCGCCCAGGCGCAGGCCGAACCGGGCGCCCGGCAGGAGGTACGGGGCGCCGTTCATCGACTCCATGCCACCGGCGACCACGACCTCGGCGTCGCCGGCCCGGATCTCGGCGGCGGCGAGCATGATCGCCTTGAGCCCCGACCCGCAGACTCGATTGATGGTCGTCGCGCTGGTGCCGTCCGGCAGGCCGGCCTTGAGCGCGGCCTGACGAGCAGGCGCCTGGCCGGCTCCGGCCTGCAGCACCTGGCCCATGAGCACATCGTCGACCTGCGCCGTGGCCGGGTCCAGGCCGGCGCGCTCCACGGCGGCCCGGATCGCGACGCCACCCAAGGTCGTGGCGGGGACACCCGACAGCCCGCCACCGAACTTGCCGATCGGCGTGCGCGCGGCGCTGACGATGAACGTCTGGCCGTTGGGGTCGTGCATGGTCCGAGTCTACGCCGCTGCTTCTGGATAAGCCGCTGGCAGGAAACCTCCTCGGTGCGCCTCGCGGCGCTAGGCTGTGTCCGAGCGCGAAGAGGAGGTCGTCATGCCCGGTGCCAGCATCACCCACGTCGAATT
>DATBMM010000066.1:0-9015 GCA_036554825.1 Candidatus Limnocylindrales bacterium | reverse complement strand
GATGTCGTTCCGGCTGCCGCCACGTCCCTCGAGCTTCGTGCCGAGGGCCGCGATCGTCCGCCCGTCGGGCATCCAGACCGGCGCCCCGAAGATCGAGCGCGGGCCACCGGTGACCGGATGGACCTCGCGAGCCTTCACGTCGACGACGTGGATGGCCGGTCGGAAGGCGAGATCGTGGTCGCGCTGGCGCTCGGACACGAAGGCGATCCGCCGGCCGTCCGGCGACCAGGCGGGCTCGGTGTCCGATACCGGCCCATCCGTGAGCCGCGTCGTCAGGCCCGTCTCGACATCGACCAGCCACAGATGCCGCACGCGGTCGTACTGGAAGCCCGGTCCGTTGACCATGTAGTTGAGCCGGTCGATGAAGCGGTAGTCCGATTCCGGCGGCTCGTCCGGCTTCGGCTTGCGGCTTCGGCCGCGCGCCTTGGCGTCGTCCTCGTGCGTGGCCCCGTGCGACGTCGACACGACCACGAGCCGGCGGCCGTCCGGGGACCACTCGAATCCCTCGACGCCCCGAGGCAGGTCGGTCAGGCGACGCGCCTCGCCCGGCCCGTCGATCGGCAGGAGATGGACCTGCTCCTTGTCCTCGCGGTCCTTCGCGTCCTTCGGCCGCTTCGGCTCCTGCTCCGCCTGCAGCCGCCGGTCCGAGATGAACGCCAGGGTCCGGCCGTCGGGCGAGAATCGCGGGTGATGATCGTTGCGGGAGCCGATCGTCAGCTGCCGCGGGCCGCCATCGGCGGCGCTGTCCGTGGGCACTAGCCAGAGCGCTTGGCGGTAGCCGTCGAACGTCGGCGCGACCGTCTGGAGCGTGACGACCGCCCAGCGACCGTCGGGCGACAGGCGGGGCTCGGTCGCGATGCGCAGCCGGTACAGGTCATCAGGACGAGGGGGTCGGGGCACGGGCAGAGTCTATCGACGAACGAGCGAACGACCCTGGGCGACTCCGGACGCCCGATCCGCGGACGGGGGGTAGCGGGTCGGGACTACCATCGGCCCGACGATGACCGACCAGCTCACGCTGCCGCTCGATGCGACCGCCGATCGGCTCCCCGATCTGCCGGACCTGCGGCCGATGCTGGCGCGGCCACTGTCGGACGCGTTCGACTCCGACCAGCACCTGTTCGAGCCGTGGTGGGGCGGCACGCGGGCCTTCGTGGCGATCGGGCCGTCGGAGCGCCCGGGGGCTGGCGACGTGCGCGTCGTGGACGCCGAGGACGTCGATCGGACCGAGGCACTCCCCGAGCTGGCCGGCACGGCCGTGCGCGTCGCGGCGCGGTCCGCGATCCTCGATGGCGAGCTGGTGGTCGTCGATGCCGAGGGCCGTGCAGACACGGCCGCCCTCGAGCGACGGCTGGAGGGCAAAGGGGGGCGACCCGTCGCGTTCCTGGCGTTCGACCTGCTGCACCTCGACGGGCGGTCGCTCATCAACCAGCCGCTCGTCAAGCGGCGCGAGACGCTTCGGCGGGTGCTCCGTCCCGGCGACGAGGTCGTCGCGGTCCCGGCCATCGCGACCGAGGGCCGGGCGTTGTTCGATGCGATCGTGGCCCAGGGCCTGGCCGGGATGATGGCCCGTCAGCGCCTCGGCCCGTACCTGCCCGGCGTTCGGAGCCGCCTGTGGCGCTTCATCCCGGCGGTCGAGGGCACCGTGCCGGCCGCCGAGCTGGCCGACGCCCCGGAGGAGCCGACGTCGGCGACCGCTCCGGTGCTGGCGATGCTCAGCCGGCTACCGCTGGAGGACGAGGCCTAGGCGCCGGTCCGCGGCGTAGAGCTGGTTCGAGGCCTAGGAGCTGGCCCGGCGTGCCGCCGCGATGAAGCCGCGGATCCCGGGCCGCTGGCCGTAGAGGAGGACGCCGGTAGCGTAGATCCGCACGGTCACGACCGACACGAGCGCGATCGCCGCCAGCAGGATCACGACCGCGAACGCGACCTCGAGCGGATCGACGTCGCTGACCATCAGGCGCGCCAGCATCGCGAACGGGCTGAACGGCGGGACCAGCGACGCGAGTCGACCGAGCGAGCCCGAGCCGCCGAGCAGGACCACCAACGCCGACAGGTAGCCGGCCATCGCGACGAGGCTGAGCGGCAGCGACAGCGTCTGCAGGTCGTCGGGCCGGCTCACGAATGACCCCACGGCCGCGTAGATCAGCGCGAAGAGCACGAACCCGAGCAGGAAGAACACGCCGTACGCGACGAGCAGGCCGATCGTCAGCCCGCCGGTCGGCAGGCCCGCACCGTCGGCGCCGAGCAGGCCGGTCGCGATCTCGTCCTGGAAGGCGAGCACCAGGATCGCCGGGATGGCGATCGCCAGGTACTGGGTCAGGCCCGCCCCGCCGATGCCGAGGACCTTGCCCACGAGCAGCTGGCGCGGCGATGCCGCGCTGATCATCAGCTCCATGACGCGGCTGCTCTTCTCGGCGGCCACACCCGTGGCGACCCACATGCCGTAGATGAGGATCGTCACGAACATCAGGATCAGGAACACCGTGCCCAGGAAGCCGCGACTCGCCACCACCACGGCGTCGACCTTGCGGCCGTCCTCGGTCGGCGCGACGAGCGACTTCGGCTCGAACGTGGGTGGCTCGAAGGACCCGAGCTCCGATCCGCGCGGCAGCGACGATGTCCAGTCGAGGATGGCGACCGACAACGCCGTGAACCCGGCGAGCTGGCTCCGGACGCCATCCGCGGGGCCGTACGTCCAATACGTCACCTCGAGCGGGCCTTGAGCCGGGCGCACGACCTCGATGACCGCCTCGAATTCGTTCGCCGCGAGCTGGCGGATGGCGAGGTCGCGGTCCGTCATCCGTAAGAACTGGAACGGCGGGGTCCAGGCGTCCTCGGAGACGCCCGGCGGTCGCACGTTCATGATCCCGTTCGCGGTCGCGAGCGTCCCCGCGGCGAGCTCGTCGTCCTGGGCGACGACGGCGATCCGGTCGACCGTCGACCGATCGAGGTAGCGGAGCACGATCGGGGTCAGTGCCACGCCGACGGCGAGGGTCATGAGGATGACCGTCGAGAGGCGATAAAGCCGGCTGCGGACGCGATCGAGGTATTCGCGTCGCGCGACGATCCCGGCATTGGGGAAGAGCGGCTCCGAGCGGGCCATCAGGCCGCGTCCTCCTGGGGGATCACCGGCTCCTCGTCCTCATCGGGCGACCGACCGACGAGCTCGATGAAGATCGCCTCGAGCGACGGCTCGGCGACCTCGAATCGACTGACGAGCGCGCCGCGCTGGAGCGCGGCGCTGAGGACGTCGCTGGGCTCGACCCCGGCCCGCAGTTCGAGCTCCGCGAAGCCCGCCCCCGGCCGGATGGCGGCGACGCCGTCGATCGTGCCGAGCCACGTCGGCAGGATCTCGCCCTCGATGCCGAGCCGGACGGTCCGGGCCCGCGAGCCCCGCTTCAGCTCCCCGAGCGTGCCCCGGGCGACCAGTCGGCCGTGGTCGACGATGACCAGCGACTCACACAACGCTTCGGCGATCTCCATCTGATGGGTCGAGAAGACGATCGTGCGGCCCTCATCGCGCAGCTCGACGAACGCGTCGCGCAGGAGCGCCAGGTTCACCGGGTCGAGTCCCGTGAACGGCTCGTCCATGAGGAGGACCTCGGGGCCGTGCAGGATCGCCGCGATGAACTGGACCTTCTGCTGGTTGCCCTTGCTGAGCTCCTCGGCGCGTCGATCGGCGAGCTCGGGGATGCGGAAGCGCTCGAGCCATCGATGGGCGTTCGCGCGCGCCTGGTCGGCGCGTTCGCCGTAGAGCGAGGCGAAGTAGACGAGCTGTTCGATGACGGTGAGCCGGGGATAGAGACCGCGCTCCTCGGGCAGATAGCCGAATGTCCGACGCGGCAGCTCAGGTGCGGGCCGGCCGGACCAGCGCACCTCCCCGTCGTCCGCGCGGACGATCCCGAGGCAGATGCGCATCGTGGTCGTCTTACCGGCACCGTTCGCGCCCAGGAATCCGAAGATGCGGCCCATCGGCACGCTGAACGCGAGCTGGTCGAGCGCGACGGTGCTGCCGAACCGCTTCGTGACGCGGTCGATCTCGAGGGTCATCGCGCCGGAGGATAGCCCCCGGGGCGTCGCACCGCCGCTGGGACGATGGTCCGGGTGCGATGCGGTGGGGTCGGGTGCGGTCTGGCGGTTCCCGTCGACGGAGTGCGCGGCGGCGAGTGTGCGCCGCGCGAGTGTGCGCCGCGCGAGTGCGCGCCGGCGCGAGTCTGCAGCCGCGCCCGTCTCGAAGAATGCATTCCTTCGAAATCGAAGGATCGAGACCGACACTTCACGCTCGCCGTCGTCCGGTCGAACCCTTCGAAATCGAATGACCGTTCGGGCGAAGAGGCTGCACGGCCGAGCGCGCCGCCGCTAGCGGCGAAGAGGCTGCGCGGCCGAGCGCGCCGCCGCACGCCCTGCCGCAGGCGCCGCCGCAGTCCCTGCCGTAGGCGCCGCCGCGACCCCCGCCGCATGCGCCGCCGATCCCGCGCGCTCGCCCTCGTGACTGTGACGCGCGGGATGCGACAATCGCCGCGTGATGGCCGAACCTGTCAGACCTCCCAGCGCCGGCGCCGGCCAGGACACCGACTCGACCACGCCGACCCGCATCCACGCGGACCGGGGAGCTGGCACGCTCGAGATCGACTGGGCCGACGGCCACGCGACGGTCTACGGCTTCGAGGCATTGCGCTGGCTGTGCCCGTGCGCATATTGCCGCGGCGAGGCCGGGATGCCGGGCTGGCTCGATAGCGCCCCGACACTGACCCCGGAGCAGCTCAGCCTGACCGACCTCCATCTCGTCGGCAACTACGCGGTCTCGCCGCACTGGGCCGACGGCCACAAGACGGGCTACTACCCGTTCCGGCTGCTCCGGGAGCGTTGCCCGTGCCCGGAGTGCAGCGCTCGCCGGAGGCGCGTATCGGACGATGGAGAGGCCGTCGGCCGGGCCGCGCCGGCCGGCACCCACGAGGAGCATCGATGATCGTCGTGACCACGCCGTATCTTCCCGGCCATCGGATCGTCGACAACAAGGGGATGGTGTTCGGGCTCGTCGTCCGAAGCCGCGGGCTGGGCGGCAACCTGATGGCCGGCCTCCGCTCGCTCGGCGGCGGCGAGATCCACGAGTACACCAGCCTGCTGGAGGACACCCGGCGCCAGGCGCTCGACCGCCTGGTCCGCAACGCCACGGTGGCTGGTGCCAATGCCGTCGTCTCGATGCGGTTCGACTCGTCCGAGCTGTCGGGCACGATGTCCGAGATCGTCGCCTATGGCACGGCCGTGGTCGTCGAAGCGGACGCGAGCGCGACCGCGCCGAGCACCCCGGTCGAATAGCGATGGGCGCCGACCTTGCTCGCCTCCTCGTCCTGGGGCTCGGGCTGATCATCACGATCTTCGGGCTGTACCAGGTCGGGGCACAGCAGAGCAGCGGGCTCTATCCGCTGTTCATCGGCCTCGCCCTGATCGTCGCCGCGGTGATCGAGCGGTCGCGATATCGCTCGCAGGAAGCCGAAGCCAGTGCCGCACGCCACGGCCCTGGCGGCGGTGAGCCGGCCGGCACGGTCCTCGATGCCCGATTCCAACCCACGGAGGAGCGATTCGTCGACCCGACGACCGGGGTCAAGATGCGCGTCTGGCTCGACCCCGCGGCAGGCGAACGGCGGTACGTCGCCGAGGACTGACCCATTCGGGCTAGCCGGTGGGCTCAGCGGCCCGTGCTATCCTCGCCGGCCAGCCCGCTGCGTAGGAGCCGCCCTTTCGAGATGGCCGCCGTCGATCCCGGAGCGCCAGCCCCGACCGCGGCCTCGGCTCGTCCCCGTCGCGTCACGAAGGGGGAGCCCTCCCCCGGTCCCTATCTCAACCGCGAGCTGTCCTGGCTCGAGTTCAACGCCCGCGTGCTGTACGAGGCGCGAGACGCCCGCAACCCGCTCCTCGAGCGTGCCAAGTTCGCGGCCATCTTCGCCGGGAACCTCGACGAGTTCTTCCAGGTCCGCATCGCCGGCCTGCGCCAGCAGGTCGAGGCGGGCGCCGTCACCCGGGCGCCCGATGGACGCACCCCGGCCGAGCAGCTGGCGGCGTCCCGCCAGCGCGTGCTGGAACTCGTCACGGACCTGTCGGAGATCTTCACCGAGCTTCGGCAGTCGCTCGCGGCCGAGCGCGTGCACATCGTCGAATACGCCGCTGTCCCCGAGCACCACGAGGCGCTGCGCCAGCGCTTCGTCGACGAGATCTTCCCCGTCCTGACGCCGCTCGCGGTCGACCCGGGGCACCCGTTCCCGTACATCTCGAGCCTGAGCATGTCGATCGCCGTCGGGTTGCGCGATCCCGAGACGCACGAGCGCGTCTTCGCCCGTGTCAAGGTGCCCCAGATCCTGGATCGGCTGCTCGAGGTCGAGACCCACAAGTTCGTCCTGATCGAGCAGGTCATCGAGGCGAACCTCCAGTACCTGTTCACGGGCATGGAGGTCGTCGATTCCCACCTGTTCCGCGTCACCCGGAACGCCGACTTCACGGTCGAGGAGGACGAGGCCGACGACCTGCTCATGGCCATCGAGGAGGAGCTCCGCCGGCGACGCTTCGGCGAGGCCGTTCGTCTCGAGGTCGAGCGGACCATGCCGGCGGCGACGCGCAACCTGCTGCTGCGGGGTCTGGGACTCGAGGCCGAGGACAGTTACGAGATCGCCGGCATGCTCGACCTCACCGCGCTGTATCGGATCGCCGACCTCGATATCCCCGAGTTGCGGACGCCGCCCTGGACGCCCGTGACGCCGCCGCGGCTCACGCCGCCCGACGAGGACGAGCCGGCGGACGTGTTCGCCGCGATCCGGTCGGGCGACATCCTCGTCCATCATCCGTACGAGTCGTTCGCCGCATCGGTCGAGCGGTTCATCGCCCAGGCCGCCGACGACCCTGACGTCCTGACCATCAAGATGACCCTGTACCGGACGTCGGGCGATTCGCCGATCGTGCAGTCGCTCATCCGGGCCGCCGAGCGAGGCAAGCAGGTCGTCGTCCTCGTCGAGATCAAGGCCCGCTTCGACGAGGAGGCGAACATCATCTGGGCCCGCAAGCTCGAGCGCGCCGGGGCGCACGTCGTGTATGGCCTGGTCGGGCTCAAGACGCATTCCAAGACGGCGCTCGTCGTCCGGCGCGAGGGCAGCGGGCTGCGGCGGTACGTGCATATCGGCACGGGGAACTACAACCCGAAGACGGCGCGGCTGTACGTCGACCTCGGCCTGCTTACAGCGCGCCCGGAGATCGGCGCCGACATCACCGACCTGTTCAACGTGCTGACGGGGCTGTCGCGCCAGCGAACGTTCCGACGGCTGCTCGTCGCACCGCACAGCCTGCGCTCCGGCTTCCTCGACCTGGTCGAGCGCGAGGTCGGGCATGCGCTGGCCGGCCGGCCGGCGCACATCACGCTGAAGCTCAACGCCATCGTGGACGCTCCGGTCATCGAGGCGCTCTACCGGGCGGCGAGCGCGGGTGTGGACATCGACCTCGTCATCCGCGGCGCCTGCTCGATCCAGCCCGGCCTGCCGGGGATCTCGGACCGGATCCGTGTCCGCTCGATCGTCGGGGAGTTCCTGGAGCACTCGCGGATCTGGGGCTTCGCCAATGGCGGCGACGCGGAGTGGTTCATCGGGTCGGCGGACCTCATGGATCGCAACCTCGACCGGCGGGTCGAGGCCGTGGTGCCGGTGGAGGACTCCGACGCCAAGGCCCGGATCGCGGAGATCATCGACCTGATGCTGGCTGACGATCGGCGGTCGTGGCAGCTCCAGCCGGATGCCAGCTGGGTGCGGACCGAGGTGCTGAACGGGCGGCCCGGCACGATCGACACGTTCGAGACGCTCAAGGAACGGGCACTCGAATCAGGCCATGTGGCGTCCGCGCCGCGACGGCCGGGGTCGGGCGCCGGCTCGATGGACCCGCGCGCGTGACCGAGGTCGAGCTCAAGTACCGCGTCGGTGACATCGCGGCAGCGGAGCGGGTCCTGGCTGCCGACAAGCTCGGACCGTTCACGGGGGCGTCGGGCGGGGCACGGGCGACACAGCTCGAGGATCGCTACGTCGACACCGCCGATGGCGCGCTGGCCCATGCCGGCTTCGCCGTCCGTCTGCGGCAGCGTGGCGGCGAGACCATCGTGTCGGTCAAGTCGCTTGGACACACCGACGGACCCGGCGGCAGCGTCGAGCGCGAGGAGCTCGAGGGCCCGGCCGACCGTGTCGCCCCGCCGATCGACTGGCCGGCGTCCGACGCGCGTGCCCTGGTCATGGAGCACGCCGGCGACGCGCCGCTCGTCGAGCGCGTGACCATCCGCCAGCTGCGGCGCGTCCGCCAGCTGCGATCGGCGGCCACTCGCGTCGAGCTGAGCCTCGACGAGGTCGATGTGGTCGCTCGCGGACGCGTGGTCGACCGGTTCGTCGAGCTCGAGGCCGAGCTCACGAAGGGCGATCGCTCCGACCTGGCCGCGCTGAGCGAGGCGATCGAGTCCGAACGCGGGCTCGAGCGCGCCCGTACGAGCAAGCTCGAAGCCGCGCTCGCTGCCCTGGATGGGTCCGCGAACGGGGACGGTGGCGCCACGGCGCCAGCACCGCGGCGGTCGCGGCCGCGGCCCATCGAGAGCGACGAGACCGTCGAGTCCACGAAGCCCACGCCGCTCGCCGAGCGGGCGCCGACGTCCGAGCCGCGCCTGGTCGTCGGGAAGACCCCCGGCGTGCTCGCCGAGGACGCCCTCGCCGAGGCGGGTCGCAAGGTGCTGCGCTTCCACCTCGCCCGGATGCTCGACCGGGAGTCCGGCGTCCGCAGCAGCGAGGATGCCGAGGACATCCACAAGATGCGGGTCGCGACACGCCGCCAGCGGGCCGCCTGGCGCGTGTTCGGCGAGGCCTACCGGAAGGGCCGCACCAAGAGCCATCGCACCGGCTTGCGCGACGTCGCGCGACGCCTCGGCGCGGTGCGCGATCTCGATGTCCAGCTCGAGGGCATCGACGTGTATCGGGCCGACCTGTCGGTCACGGAGCAACG
>DATBMM010000101.1:0-3129 GCA_036554825.1 Candidatus Limnocylindrales bacterium | reverse complement strand
GAACCCTCGTAGACCGGGATCCGGCTGTGCCCCTCGGCGACGATCGTGTCGATGGCGTCGTTGATCGTCGCGTCGGCGCTGAGGGTGACCGTCGCGATGCGCGGGACCATGACCTCGTGCACGCGCTGCTCGCCGAGCTCGATGACCGCGTGGATCATCTGCTCCTCCTCGGCCTCGAGGATGCCCTGTTCGCCGCCCTGCTCGATGATCAGCCGCAGCTCCTCCGAGCTGATGCGCTCGTCGGCCGGGACGTCGGCCCGGAACAGCCGGCTGACCAGACGGGTCACGAGGGTGAGCGCCGTGACCAGCGGGCCGAAGACCGCCCCGAGGAACTCCATGAGACGGGCCGTGGCGAACGCCACCCGCTCGGCGTGGGCAAGGCCGATCTGCTTTGGCACGAGCTCGCCGAACACGATCGTGAACAGCGTGAGCACGATCGTGACGACCACGAGGGCGATGCCCTCGGCCGCGCGCGACAGGGCGCCGAACTGGCGGAAGAAGTCGGCTGCGCCGTCGACCAGGCTCACGGCCGCGAAGGCCGACGCCAGGAAGCCGAGGAAGTTGATGCCGACCTGGATGACTGCCAGGAACCGTCCCGGGTTCGACTTGAGGCGCTGGACGCGCAGCGCGGCCCGGTTGCCTTCGTCGATGAGCTGTTGGATGCGGCTGCGCCGGAGCGTGACGAGCGCGATCTCGGTCGCGGCGAAGATCCCGTTGAGCAGGACCAGGACGACGATGAGCAGGAGCTCGGTGATCGGGCCGGTCACGAGGCGCCATCACCCGGCGCGGGTTCCGACGGGGCTGCCGATGGATCGGCCCCCTCCTTCGCGTCCGACGCGGGTTTCGGACGCGGTTCGCGGATGCGGGCGGGCACGCCGACCGCGAGCTTGCCCGCTGGGACGTCCTTGGTGACGACGGCACCCGCCCCGGTCCGCGCGCCTGCGCCGATGTCGCGCGGCGCGACGATCATCGTGTCGACGCCGATGAACGCGCCGTCCCCGACCGTCGTCCGGTGCTTTCGCGAGCCGTCGTAGTTCGCGGTGATCGTGCCGGCGCCGACGTTGACGCCTTCACCCAGGTCGGCGTCGCCCAGGTAGCTCATGTGGTGCTGCTTGGAGCGCGGGCCGAGGCGCGTGTTCTTGAGCTCCGCGTAATTGCCGACCTCCGCGCCGCGCCCGACGACGCTGCCGGGGCGGAGGTGGCTGTACGGCCCGATCGACGCGTCGTCCTCGACCGTGGACGACTCGACGACCGACGCCCACACCCGGGTGTTCCGACCGATCGTCGAATCGACGATGTGCGTGCCGGGACCGATCACGCTGCCCTCCCCGATCGCGGTCGCGCCGCGGAGGATCACGTTGGGCTCGAGGGTGACGTCGGGCGCGAGCGTGACGTCCCAGTCGACGTAGACCGTCGACGGGTCGCGCATCGTGACGCCGTCGCGCATGTGCTGCTCGTTGCGACGCACGCGGAGGCTCCACTCGGCCTCCGCGAGCTGCGCGCGGTCGTTGATGCCGTCGAACCGGCCGTCGTCGGCGAACGCGACCGCGATGACCAGCCGGCCGTCCTCGCGCGCGAGCCGGATGAGCTCGGTGAGGTACAGCTCGCCGGTCGTGGCCGACGGCTCGAGCGAGCCGATGCGGCGACGCAGCCAGTCGGCGTCGAATGCGTACAGCCCCGCGTTCACCTCGTTGTTCTCGAGCTCGTCGTCGGTGGCGTCCTTGACCTCGACGATCGCTTCGACCGTGCCGAACTCGCCGCGGACGACCCGGCCAAGACGATCGGGGTCCGCCGCGTAGAACGTGACGAGTGCGATCGCCGCGTCGTCCTCGCGGCGCGCATCGAGGACCGCCCGCAGGTCATCGCCGGTCACCAGCGGGACGTCCCCCGAGAGGACGAGGATCTCGGCGGCATCGTCCGGGACCGCCGACAGGGCGGCCCGGACCGCATCACCGGTCCCGCGCGGCTCGTCCTGGAGGGCGAAGTCGGCACGCGCCTCGAACGGCTCGCGGATCGCGTCGACCGGCGGCGAGTACACGACGATCGGTCGGGCGGTGGCGCCGCCACCGGCGGCCACCTCGTCCCAGGCGTCGAGGACGTAGGCGAGCATCGGCCGGCCGCACAGCGGGTGCAGCACCTTGGGCGTGGCGGACTTCATGCGCGTGCCGAGCCCGGCCGCCAGCACCACGGCGGACGTATGCCCGGTCGGGGTGCTCACGGTCGAACCCGCAGGGTCGGGACTTGGGGGGTTCATGCGCGTCGTCGGGCGTGCGCGGGGCGGTGGTCGCCCACGCTGCATCCGATGCCCGACGGGCGGAAGGGTCGTGTCATCGCTTGGTCCGGCGGATGGTATGGGTGCCCCGTGAGAGCGTCAAGCGAGGCCGACCACACGCGAGACCATCAGGGCCGGCGTGCGATGGCCTCGATCTCGACCTTGGCGCCCCGCGGCAGGGCCCCGACCTGGATCGTGCTGCGTGCGGGTGGCGGATCCGGGAAGAAGCTCGCGTACACGCCGTTCATGGCCGGGAAGTCGTTGATGTCCGCCAGGAACACGGTGGTCTTGACGACGTCGGCGGGGCTGCAGCCGGCCGCATCCAGCACGCCGCCCAGGTTGCGCAGGACGCGGTCGGTCTGCTCCTCGATCGAGCCTGACAGCATCTCGCCGGTCGTCGGATCGAGCGGGATCTGCCCAGCACAGAACACGAAGCCATCTGCGGCGATGGCCTGGCTATACGCGCCAGCGGCGGCGGGTGCGTTCATCGTCGAGATCGCCTCGCGCGTCATGGGGCCTCTCCCTCAGTCCCGGCTTCCCGTCCGGATGGTCGTCGCGATGACCGCTGGCGGGCCGTCGCCGATGCTCGGGATCGTGCCGTCGGCCACCGCGGCGTCGACGGTCCTGGCGGCCGCCTCCGCCTCGCCATGCGAAGCATAGAGGGTCCACAGCGTCGGGCCGGAGCCCGACAGCCCGATGGGCCGGCCGAGCAGGCGGGTCAGCGCCCGCCGCACGCCGACCAGACCGGGTGCGACGAGCAGCGCCGCCGGGAGGAGGTCGTTCGCCGAGGCGAGGACGCCGGCGCGCGCGAGGAGATCGGTCGCCGACAGCCCGTTGCCGAGCTCCTGGGCGAGATG
>DATBMM010000025.1:0-3374 GCA_036554825.1 Candidatus Limnocylindrales bacterium | reverse complement strand
TACGGCACGACCGTGCCGATCGCCCGTTCCGCGGCATCGCGGTAGCGACCCTCACCTGTCAGCGCCGCGAGGCGCAGCAGGACCGTCGCCGCCATGGCGCCGCCAGACGGCGTCGCGTTGTCTTGCGGATCCTTTGGCCGGGTAACGAGCCGTTCGTGATCGACGGCCGTATCGAAGAACCCGCCCTCCGGGTCCGCGAACCGCTCGAGGATCGCGTCGGCGAGGCCGCGAGCGAGCGTGAACCAGCGCTCATCGAACGTCGTCTCGTAGAGGGCCAGCAGTCCCTCGGCGAGGTGGGCGTAGTCCTCGAGCACGCCGGCACCGACCGCTCGTCCGTCCTTCCACGATCGACGGACCGACAGCGATCCCGCCTCCGTTGCCTGGGCGCCAGCGTCCGCTGCCTGCGCGCCAGCGTCAGTTGCCTGCGCGCCAGCGCCAGTTGCCTGCGCGCCAGGGTCCGTTGCCCGGGCCGGTCCTTCGATTTCGAAGGGTTCCGAGCCGCCGTCCCCCGTTCCCGCATCGCGGACGGTCCCTTCGATTTCGAAGGATCGCGGCGGCAACGAGGTTTCCCGTCCTCCCGCACGCTCGCCGTCGGCCGTCACCAGTCCCCCGACGATCGACTCGGCGGCTGCGAGGGCCGCGGCCGTATACCGCCCCTCGCCGAGGAGTCGACCGGCTTCGGCGAGGGCCGCGATGGCCAGCCCGTTCCAGGCGGCCAGCGCCTTGTCGTCGCGTGCCGGTTGTGCGCGCCGACCTCGCGCCTCGAGGAGCGTTGCCCGCGAGGCGGCGAGCGAGGCCTCCAGTGCGGCATCGTCTCGACGTGGCGGGTCCATCGGCGTCGACCACACCCGCGACAGGATCGTCACGCCCTCCCAGTTGCCCGCCTCGGTGACGCCGTACGCGGCAGCGAACCGGTCGAACGCCTCGCCCGCACCGAGCACCTCGCGGATCTCCGGCACGCGCCAGGTGAACGTCGCGCCCTCGACGCCATCGGTGTCGGCATCCTGGCTCGAGGCGAACGCCCCATCGTCGCGCTGCAGCTCGCGCAGCATGTAGTCGAGGACTCCGACCGCGATCTCCCGATATCGAACCGAAACGTCCCCGCTGTACGCCTGAGAGGCATGGAGGTACACGCGCGCCAGCTGCGCGTTGTCGTAGAGCATCTGCTCGAAGTGCGGCACGAGCCAGTGCGCGTCGGTCGCGTAGCGATGGAAGCCGCCGCCCAGCTGGTCGCGGATCCCGCCGTCGGCCATCTTGTCGAGCGTGAACCGCACCATCGCCCCGGGTGCCGGGTCGCCGGCCACCATCCGGCGCAGGAGGTACTCCAGGGTCATCGGCTGGGGGAACTTCGGCGCACCCCCCCATGAGCCGTTGCGGGTATCGAACCGCGCATCCAGCTCCGCGTTGACGACCCGGAAGAAGCCCGCGTCGATGACCGCCTCGCCGCCGGGGATCGCGGTCCGCGCCCCGTCCTTGAGGGCAGAGACGAGACGTTGCCCCGCGGCGGTCACCTCGTCGCGCTGCGTCCGCCACGCCTGCGAAACGCCCTCGAGGACCTGGCTGAACGACGGCATCCCGTGGCGGGGACGGTCGGGGAAGTAGGTCCCGCCGTAGAACGGCTCGCCGTCGGGTGTCAGGAAGACCGACATCGGCCAGCCGCCGCTGCCGGTCATCGCCTGGACCGCGCCCATATAGATCGAGTCCAGGTCCGGCCGCTCCTCTCGATCGACCTTGATCGAAACGAACCGGTCGTTCAGCAGTCGCGCGGTCGCCTCGTCCTCGAACGATTCGCGCTCCATGACGTGGCACCAGTGGCAGGCGGCGTAGCCGATCGACAGGAAGATCGGCCGGTCGAGGAGCTTCGCCCGCGCGAGCGCGTCGGGTCCCCACGGCATCCAATCGACCGGGTTGTTCGCATGTTGGAGGAGGTACGGACTGGTCTCGCCCGCGAGGAGGTTGGGCACGACCCGATGGTACGCCGGACCCCGGCGGAGGCCTTCGCGTTGACAAGCGGCACCGAATGGGCGGGAAAGCGACACATAAGTCGGCGATACGCGTCAGTCGAGCGTGTTTGGGTATGGTCCATCCCCCTACGGATGGACTAGGCTTCGGGCCTGGCGTGCCGCGGGGGTGGACCGCCGGTCATTGGGGGATGCCTGTGCACGAGTGCAGGCCGTCATGAGACGGGTGATCGCCGGACTCCTTGCCGCCATGCTCGCCGTCGGGCTCGTCGGCCCGATCGGCGCTGCCGCCGCGGCGCCCGCGACGGGCGTCCCGAAGGTCGTCCTCATCGTGGGCCCGGCCGGTTCCGCGACCGACCGCTACCGAGCAGAGGCTCGAGCCGCGGCCGCGCTCGCGCGTCGCTACACGGTGGACGTGACCGAGATCTACTCGCCTGACGCGACCTGGCCCGTGGTCAAGGAGGCGCTCCAGGGCGCGAGCGTCGTCGTGTACATGGGCCACGGCAACGGGTGGCCGAGCAAGTACCGCGATGCGCTGTATCCGCCGACGCAGAACGGGTTCGGACTGAACCCGACCGCCGGTGGCGGCGACGGCACGCATCAGTACTTCGGGGAGGGTCCGATCGCCGAGGGCATCCGACTCGCCCGGAACGCGGTCGTGCTCCTGAATCACCTCTGCTACGCGTCGGGCAACACCGAGCCTGGGCTGGCCGAGGGCTCGCTGTCGATGGCCAGGCAGCGCGTCGACAATTTCGCGGCCGGGTTCATCGCGGCGGGCGCGTCGGCGGTCGTCGCCGAAGCCCACGACAGCCCCGACCACATGCTCCGGGCGGTGCTCGGTGGTCGCGAAGGCATCGAGACGGCGTGGCGCCGCGCCCCGACCGCCAACGGCAACGCGTTCGCGTTCGAGAGCGTGCGGAGCCCGGGCTATGTGGCGCAGATGGACCCCGAGCGGGATTCGTCCGGCTTCACCCGGTCGATCGTGCTCAAGAAGGGCCTGGCATCGACTGACGTCCTGCGGCACTCCCGCGGTCGTGCCCGAGGCGCCGACCCCGTCGATGCACAGTCGCTCGTCCCCAGCCTGACCGGCAGCGGCCTCGTGATGACGTCACCGACACTCCGCGCCAACGTGGCGGGACATCACCTCTGGTACCGCATCCCATACACGCTCAAGGCCGGCGATGGCATCCCGGAGGGGCTCCAGGCCAGCGTCCGCTGGGACGCGCTGGACCCGCAGCCGACCGATCCCACGGGCACGGCGACGACCGATCCGGACACGCCGCCCGATTTCGGGCTCGTCACCCCCGAGCGACTCGGCGACCTGGTCGCGCCGACCGCCATGACCATCGACTCGAAGCGCCTGTCGCTCCGGGTCGCCGCGCCGAAGGCTCCCGGGCGGTACCGGCTCACCGT
>DATBMM010000022.1:0-1873 GCA_036554825.1 Candidatus Limnocylindrales bacterium | reverse complement strand
CCGCACATCGTGACCCGGCGTGAGCGGCCGCAGCTCCGGGTGGACCTCGGTCGCCAGTGACACGTTCTCCTCGATCCGGGTCAGGCAGCGCGGCGCGAAGCGGCAGCCCTTCGGCAGGTCGATGAGATTGGGCACGTTGCCCGGGATGACCGACAGCGCGTCCTTCACCTCGCCGACGACCGGGATCGAGCCGATCAGCCCGCGGGTGTACGGATGGGCCGGCCGCCGGAACAGCGTTGTCACGTCGCTCTGCTCGACGATCTCGCCGGCGTACATGACCGCCACCCGGTCGCACATCTCGGCGACCACGCCCAGATCGTGGGTGATGAGGATGATGGCCGTCCCCGTCTCGTCGCGCAGGTTGCGCATGAGGTCGAGGATCTGGGCCTGGATCGTCACGTCCAGGGCCGTCGTCGGCTCGTCGGCGATGAGCAGGTCGGGCTCGCACGCGAGCGCCATCGCGATCATCACGCGCTGCGCCATGCCGCCCGACATCTCGTGCGGGAAGGCCTTGAGCCGGCGCACCGGATCCGGGATGCCGACCATCCGCAATAGCTCGAGGGCCCGGTCGCGGGCGGGGCCCTTGCGCATGCCGCGGTGGATCTCAAGGACCTCAGCGATCTGCTTGCCGACGTCCCACACCGGGTTCAGCGACGACTGGGGCTGCTGGAAGATCATGCTGATGCCGTCGCCACGGATGCGCCGCATCGCGTCGCTCGACAGCTTCAGGAGATCCTGGCCGTCGAACAGGATCTGGCCTCCCTCGATCCGACCCGGGCTGGCGATGAGGCGCATGATCGACAGGCTCGTCACGCTCTTGCCGCAGCCCGACTCGCCGACGAGACCCATGATCTCGCCGCGGTCGACGTGGAAGTCGATGCCGTCGACCGCCCGGACGACGCCGTCCCGCGTGTAGAACGACGTCCGCAGGCCCTTGACCTCGAGGAGCGGGCGCTCACCGCGCTCCCGCCTGGGCTTCCGGCGCGACGCCGGGACGAGCTCCGCGACGACGTTGCCCGTGACCGACGGGTCGAGCAGGGGATCGCTCCCCGTCGGGACCTCCTCGATCGTCGACGTCTGCTCGGTCACCGGTTGAGCCTCGGATCGAGAGCATCGCGGAGGCCGTCGCCGAGCAGATTGAAGCCGAGGACGGTGAGGGTGATGGCCAGACCGGGTGCCAGGATGATGTGTGGCGCGGTGAACAGCTGGTTCCGCTCGAAGCCGATCATCGATCCCCACTCGGCGTTGGTCAGGTCGCCGGTCACCCCGACGAAGGCGAGCGCGGCGATCTCGAGCACCGCGCCACCGATGCCAAGCGTGCCCTGGACGACGAGGGGCGTGAGCGAATTCGGCAGGATCCGCCGCCCGAGGATGCCCAGCGACGATTCGCCGAGCGCGCGCGAGGCGGTCACGAAATCGCTCTCCCGAGTCGACAGGACAGCCGACCGCGCGACCCGGGCATAGATCGGCACCGACACGATGCCGATCGCGAGCAAGGCGTTGACCAGGCTCCGTCCGGCTGCCGTGACGATGGCGATCGCCAGGAGCAGCGTGGGGAATGCCAGGATGACGTCCATGAGGCGCATGAGGATGTTGTCCGTCCAGCCGCCGATGAATCCGGCGAATGCCCCGATGGCCGTCCCGACCACGATCGCGAAGGCGATCGCTGCGAAGCCGATCGTCAACGAGGTCCGCGTCCCGTAGACGACGCGACTGAACACATCGCGAAAGTTGCCGTCGGTCCCGAAGTAGTGCTGCGGCTTGTCGGCCGGGCAGCCGAGCGCGTGGATGCACGAGCCCTCGCGCTTCTCGACGCCCTGCTCCTTGTCGAGCAGGTTCTGGTTCGGATCGTGCGTGGCGATGACCGGCGCGA